>DASZXE010000230.1:0-4393 GCA_035546475.1 Kofleriaceae bacterium | reverse complement strand
GAGGCTCATGAACAGCTCCAGCCCGCGTGAGTCGCAGCCCCTCCACGTCGTCCTCGGCGCCGGCCAGATCGGCCCGCTGGTCGCCCGCCGCCTGCTCGACCGCGGCCTCCGGGTCCGCATGGTGCGCCGCGGCCGGTTCGGCGCGGAGCTGCCGGCTGGCGTCGAGGGCGTGAGCGCCGACCTGACGGACCCGGCCGCGCGCACCGCGGCGGTGCGCGACGCCGCGGTCGTCTACCACTGCATGAACCCGATCTACACGACGTGGGCGAAGGAGCTGCTGCCGATGACGCGCGCGGTCCTCGACGCGGCGGCCGGCGCCGGCGCGCACCTCGTCGTCCTCGACAACCTCTACATGTACGGCCGCGCGCCCGGCGGCGTGATGCGCGAGGAGACGCCGATGACGCCGTGCTCGCGCAAGGGCGAGCTGCGCGCCCGCGCCAGCGACGAGCTGACGGGCGCGCGCGCCCGCGGCGTCGTGGTGACGATCGGCCGCGCCAGCGACTTCATCGGCCCCGGCGCGACGATGGCGGCGGTGTTCGGCGATCGCTTCTGGCCGCGCGCGTTCGCCGGCAAGGCGGGCGAGGTGTGCGGCGATCCCGACCAGCCGCACTCGTACTCGTACGTCGGCGACGTCGCCGACGGGCTCGTCACGCTCGGCACCGACGCGCGCGCGGCCAACGGCCTCTGGCACCTGCCGGTCAACGCCGCGACGTCGTCGCGCGAGCTGATCGCCGACGTCGGCCGCGCGCTCGGCCGGCCGCTCGCGGCGACCCGCCTGGCGCCGTGGCTCCTGCGCGCCCTCGGCGTCTTCTCGCCGATGCTGCGCGAGGTCGCGGAGATGGCCTACCAGTGGCAGGCGCCGTTCATCCTCGACGACAGCCGCTACCGCGCGACCTTCGGCGGCGGCCCCACGCCGTGGTCGGAGGCGCTGCCGGCGACCGTCGCGTGGGCGCGGTCGCACTACGCGGCCGCCGCCGCCTCCTCGCCCGCCTCCGCCGCCGCCTGACCAGCGCGAGACCGCGCCGGAACCGGTGCGAGCACGGCGCGCCTGACCGCGTGTCCGTGGACGTCGCGCCCGCCGCTCGCCGTGGCTCGCTGCGCCGGCCCGCGGCCGTGACCGCCGCCACGCGCGGACTTCAGATGGCGCGCCCGCGCAGGTGCGATCGGGGCGGCGATGCGTCGAAGATGAGCCATGTCGATCCTTCGCGGAGCCGCGCCTGCGGCCGTCCTCGGCGCGCTGCTCCTCGCGAGCGCGTGCGCGGCGCCACCACCGGCCGGCCCGACCGCGCGCTGGCAGCCGTTCGCCGCCGGCGCGACCGCCGCCGACGTCGTCGGCGCGCTGGCGGTGGGCGGCGATCCGCCCGGCGGCGTGCTCGTCACCGGCACCACGCCGTGGGGCGACGTCTTCGGTCTCGCCCACCTGCGCGGGCTCGCGCCGACCGGCGCCGACCTCGTCATCGGCTGGGCCGGGTCGTTCGCGCTCGCGCCGGCGTCGTCGACGCTGCCGCCCGCGCTCACCGCGATCCACCCGCCCGCGATCGTCGCCATCTCGATCGATCGCGGCAAGCGCGCGCACGCCGCAAGCTGGCTCGACGCGGTCGCGCAGGTCCGCCGCCTCGACGGCACCGCCGCCGCGCCGCTCGACCTCGCCGCCACCCTCGACGACGCGCGCCACCGCTGGGACGCCTTCTCCGCCGAGGCCGGCGACACGCTCGACTTCGCCCTCGAGGCCGCCGGGAGGGACACGCCCGGCGTCCCGCTCGGCCCCGAGCAGACGCTCTCCAGCGACATCTTCCTGCCGACGTGGAGCGGCGATCGGCTGACGGTCGTCTACGCGCGCCACGTCGAGCGCGCCAGCGTGCAGATCATCGCGGGCCACGAGGGCTGCAGCAAGTACGACCGCTGGCCGCCCGGCTCGACGCCGTCACCTCCGTCGCCGGCTCCGGCTCCGTCGCCGGCTCCGTCGCCGGCTCCGGCACCCTCGCCGCAACCCGAACCGCAGGCGCAGCCGCCCACGCCGTGCGCGCCCGTGCTGGTGCCGCCGACCGAGCTCCGCCGCGCCTACGCCGCCGATCTCGCGCTCGTGGTCGACTACGACGCCCGCGGCGCGCTCCTCGGCGAGCGCCGCTTCCCCGCCCACGCCGCGCCGGGCCCCGTCGCCTCGCCGGCGCCGCTCTCGCGCGACTGACCGCGCCCGGCTGCGCTCGGCCGCGATCGACCGCCTCCGCACGTCGGCGCGCCATTCGGGCTAGCATCGCCGTCGATGAGCCATCACCCGCTGGCGGCGGTGCTGTTCCGCGAGCTGCAGGCCACGATCTGCGCGGCGCTCGAGAAGCTCGACGGCGAGGCCACCTTCTCGTCCGACGTCTGGGAGCGCGACGGCGGCGGCGGCGGCGTCTCGCGCGTGCTCGCGGAGGGCGCCGTCTTCGAGAAGGCCGGCGTCAACTTCTCCGACGTCGAGGGCGAGCTGCCGGCCGACTTCGCGTCGCACCTCCCCGGCGGCGGCCGCCACTTCCGGGCGTGCGGCGTGTCGCTGGTCCTCCATCCGCGCTCGCCGATGGTGCCGATCACCCACGCGAACTTCCGCTTCCTCGAGAAGGGCGACGCGGCCTGGTTCGGCGGCGGCGCCGACCTGACACCCGCGTACTTCTTCCACGACGACGCGGTCCACTTCCACCGGACCCTCGCCGCCGCCTGCGACGCGCACGCGCCGGTCGGCGACTACCCGCGCTTCAAGCGCTGGTGCGACGACTACTTCTACCTGCCGCACCGCAAGGAGACGCGCGGCGTCGGCGGCATCTTCTTCGACTACCTCGGCCGCGCGCCCGGCATGAAGGGCGCCGCCGACGCCGACCTCGACGCCGCGCTCGCGCTCGCCCGCGCGTGCGGCGAGGCGTTCATCGCCGCCTACGTGCCGATCGCCGAGCGCCGGCGCGCCGAGCCGTACGGCGACGCCGAGCGCCGCTGGCAGCTCCAGCGCCGCGGTCGCTACGTCGAGTTCAACCTCGTCCACGATCGCGGCACCGTGTTCGGCCTCAAGACCGGCGGCCGCATCGAGTCGATCCTGATGTCCCTGCCGCCGCTCGTCCGCTGGGACTACGACGTCCAGGTCGCGCCCGGCTCGCGCGAGGCCGAGCTGCTCGCGCACCTGCGCCCGATCGACTGGCTCGGCCGCGGCGACGTCAGCGCTCCAGATCGAGCCGGATGACGTCGGCGCCCTTGCCGGTCGGGCTGGGCACCCGCTGCACGCGGACCTGCTCGGTCTCCGAGCGGCCGACGGTGTGGCCGGTCGGCAGCCGGGTGTCCGGCGCGCCGTACAGCCAGCGCACCATGCCGAACATGAAGTCGACCGCGCCCTTGCCGCGGATCGGGCAGGTGACGTAGACCTCCTCGCCGCCGAGGCGGGCGAGGCCGTGGCTGAGGAACGACATGCGCGCCTCGGACTCGCGCGCGGCGGTGATGTCGACCGCGAGCTCGGCGGGCAGGGTGCCGTGCTCGGCGCCGAGGCGGGCGAGGTCGCGGAACAGGTCGGCGCGGTGGAAGAGCGCGCCGTGGCCGAGCATCGCGCCGACCGCGGGCACGTGATCGAGCACCGCCGCGGTGAGCGCGGCCATCCGGGCGTCGCGCCGGCGGAGGTCGCCGCCGAGCTCGAGCGCGGTGAGGATCAGGTGGGCGCGCGCGGCGGCCGCCTCGTCCGCGGGCACGGACGTCGGCCCCGTGCCCATCCTCGCCGCGTCCGGGTGGGGAGGCATGAGCGCGATGATGAGGGTGCCGCCGCCGTCGATCGCGAAGGTCAGCAGGCCCTTGCCGGCGTCCGCGTCGGCGCTGGGGTCGCTGACGGTCAGCGTGAAGCCCAGCTCCCGGGCCGAGGCGATCACCTGCTCGGGGACGGGGTAGCCGGGGTCGCGGAGCAGGACGAAGGCGAGGTCGAACACGGCGCCACGATCGCACGCGTGGCGGCCGCAGTCGCGCCGCGAGGACGCGGCGGAGGCCGGGACATCGGGCCCCCGTTCGCCGGAGCGAACAACGGGCCGCGGGCCGAAAGCGGTGGCGGATCGATCGGTTGGCTGTCAGAGGGACCTGCTATTTCATGCGCACCGGCCGAACACCAGGCGTAGTAGGTCGTCCTTGACCGTACCCCACGTGTAGCGTAAGGAATCAACATGGCGAAGAAGCAGACCCGGCGGAGCATCAGTGTCAGCCGCACCACGTACGAGCGGCTCAAGTCGTTCTGCGAGGCGAACGGCGTGTCGATGAGCCAGTTCGTGGAGACCCGGGTCGGTGACTTCCTGGGCGGCGAGCCGGCGCCCGCGTTGCCGGCGGCGGGCGCGCCCGTTCACGCGGGGCCCGCGGTGGCTGCGGCCCCCGCGCCGGCGCCGATGCGATCGATGTC
>DASZXE010000229.1:0-1539 GCA_035546475.1 Kofleriaceae bacterium | reverse complement strand
GCCCCCGGCCGCCGGGCGGCGCAGGCTCGCCTCGATGCTCGACCGCTCGCCCGCCGACAGGTTGTCGGCGATCTCGCGCGCGAGGTCGACCTGCCCCGCGACGAGGAACGCGCGGTACGCCTCCGCGAAGCGGCCGCCGCGCGCGTAGGCGAGGCCGAGGTAGTTGACCGCGCGCCCCTGGCTCGGATCGAGCTCGCGGCTGCGCTCGAGCGCCGTCACCGCACCATCGGCGTCGCCCAGCTTGAGGCGCACGAGCCCGAGGTTCAGGTGGTACGCCGCGTCGTCGCCCGCGATCGTCGTCAGCTTCTCGTAGATCGGGCGCGCCTGCTCGAACTGGCCGCCGCGGAACAGCGCCAGCCCGTAGAGCGCCTGCGCGCGCACGCTCTCGGCGTCGATCTCGAGCGCCGCCTCGAGCTCCTCCTTCGCCTCGGCGATGCGGTTGCGCCGCAGCAGCTCGGCCGCCGTGCTGATGTGGTGGTCGACCCGGAAGGCGCCGGACGCGCTGGGGGCGCTGGGGGCGGGCACCCGGCCATTATGAACGAGGCGGCGGCGCGATGGGGTCCGCGGGCACCGGCGGTGCGGGATCGACGGTGGAGACGGAGAGGCGGCCGGCGGCGTCGATGGTGACGGTGACGGCGCCGACGGTGTCGGTGCGGAGGACCCGCGCGCCGGCCGCGCGCCAGCGGTCGAGGACGGCGGGCCCCGGGAAGCCGAAGTGGTTGCCGCGCCCGAGCGAGATGACGGCGAGCCGCGGGTGGGTCGCGTCGACGAAGGCCTGGCTCGACGAGGTCGGGCTGCCGTGGTGCGGGACCTTGACGACGTCGCAGGGGAGCGCGCCGCCGGCGGCGGCGACCAGCGCCTCCTCGCCCTCGGCCTCGAGGTCGCCGGCGAACAGGATGCAGCGCCCGGCCCGCTCGACGGCGAGGACGAGCGAGTTGTCGTTGACGGTGCGGACCGGATCGGCGGTCGCGACGTCGTCCTCGTAGCGCGGCGCGAGGACGCGCAGCGTGACGTCGCCGTGGGTGTAGGCCCCGAGCCGCGGGTGGACGATCGCGGTGCCGCGCGCGGCGAGCCAGCCGGCGACCGCGGCGAAGCCGCGCGAGTGGCGCGACGAGACGGCGACCGGGTCGTCGTCCCGCGGCGCGGCGGCGGCGTCGTCGTCGGGAACATCGGGCGGCGGCTCGGCGGCGGTCCACAGCGCGCCGATCGGCAGCGCCGCGCCGACCGCGAGGAAGCCGAGGAAGTGATCGGGGTGCGGGTGACTCAGCACCGCGACGTCGACGTGATCGACCCGGCGATCGCGGAGGAAGCGGGCGACGACCTCGCCGGGGCGGGCGCCGGCGCGCAGGTCGGCGGCGATCGGATCGCCGCCGGCGTCGACGAGCCAGACCTCGCCGTCGGGCAGCTCGACCACCGCGGCGTCACCCTGGCCGACGTCGAGGAAGGTGACCCGCAGCGCGGCGCCGGCGCGCAGCCGCGGCCGCGCGATCCACGACGTCGCCAGCACGGCGGCGGCGCCGAGCGCGACCGCCGCCGCCG
>DASZXE010000228.1:0-7437 GCA_035546475.1 Kofleriaceae bacterium | reverse complement strand
TCGGCTGCGCCTCCGCCTTCGCCCGCCGCATCGGCTTCGCCTCCGCCTTCGCCCGCCTCATCGGCTGCGCCTCCGCCTTCGCCCGCCGCATCGGCTTCGCCTCCGCCTTCGCCCGCCTCATCGGCTGCGCCTCCGCCTTCGCCGCCACCATCGCCACGGCCGCCTCGATCCGCCGCTCGCGCGTCTCCGGCTTCTTCGCCTGCTCGATCGCCTCGACGTGCTCGCGCCGATGGCTGTAGCTGAGCGCGTCCCACGCCGCAGCCGCGCCCGCCGCGCGCAGCGCCTCGTGCAGGTCGGCCGGCGCCTCGACCTCGCGCGCCTCGGTGTCGAGCTCGAGCGTCACCGTCGTCGTCTCGCCGCCCTCGAGCCCGGCCGCCTCGCGGTTGCTGCGGCGCAGCGGCAGGCACGGCCCGTTCCCCATCGACGCGATCGTGCTGCGGTACGTGTGGCCGCCGACCGTCACCTTCACCGGCGCGCGCACCTTGCCGAACACCGGCGCCGGATCGAATGGCACCGGGATGAAGCACATCGATCCGTCCCGCACGATCGTCGCCTCGAAGCTCTTCCTCATCGCCCGCCACGATACCCGCCTCCACGCTCATTCGTCGCGGCGATCGAGCCAGGCCGTCAGGTTGTCGATGATCGCCGCCTCGGTGAGGCGCAGCTCCTTGCCGCGCCGCGCGGCGGCAGGATCGAGGAAGCGGACCGTCCCGTCGCTACCAACCGCCGCGATGGCCCACCGCCACCCGAGGCGGCGGGCGTCGGCGCCCATCCGCTGCCAGGCCGCGCGGTCGAAGCGGAGCGGCAGGTCGCTGCGCTTCACCTGGAGGCCGAGCTGCCGGGCACCGCGCGTCGCCAGCAGGTCGAAGGCGCCGCGCGAAGCCCGCGACTGGTAGACGAGATCGAAGCCGAGCCGGGCGAGGTGGCTCGCGACCTCCCGCTCGGCGGCGTCGCCGATCACCGTCATCGGCACCGCGCTACCTCCGGGGCGACGCCATCGCAACCAGAGGCCGAGGACCGGATCCTCCAGCGCAAACATGCCGTCCGGCTGCCGGCGCACGAGATCTCCCAGGCGCTCCAGGTAACGCGCGGTGTCGGCGGTGCCGACGCCCAGCCGGCGGGCGACGTCCGTCATGCGAAGCGGTCCCTCCGCGAGCGCATCGAGCGCCGCGGCCAGGTGCTGCGAGCGGCCGACCGCGCGGTCGAACCCGAGCTGCAGGTAGAGCCCGAGCCGCCCGGTGCGCGAGAAGAGGACATCCTGCATCGCTTCCTTGCGTACTGGCAAATTTGCCTACTGGCAAACTTGCCTACTGGCGAACCTGCCTACTGGCAAAGCTGCCTGCTGGCAAACCTGCCTGCTGGCAAACCTGCCTGCTGGCGAACCTGCCTGCTGGCGAACCTGCCTGCTGGCAAACCTGCCTGCTCGCAACCGGCGCGGGCGACGGCGGCCCCGCGCGGGACCTACCGACGACGGTTCCGGGTTCATGCGGCGTGGCGGTGCGGACACTGTCCCATGCAACGGTTCGCGCGGCGCAGCGCGGCGCGCCGCGACGCGATGCGAGCGGGCGGCGCCGCGGCAGGGGCGCGGGGGGCGGGTCGACAGCCGGGAGGGCGTGTGGTTCGATGCGCCGCGATGCAGTTCTCGCCCTCGGCGCGGACCCTCCGGATCGGGTTCGCGCTCGGCCTCGCGCTGGTCGCCGCGTACCTGATCGCCGGCGCGTTCGAGCCGTTCCGCACCAACTGGGGCGACCCGTGGTCCGACGGCAACGCGATGACCGCGGGCCGCTACTTCGCCGAGGACGGCTTCGTCAAGACCGCCTTCACGCCGGTGCTCGACGTCGGCCCGCTCGACGCCGACTCGCTCCGCTACACCCACTACCCGCCCCTGCCCGACCTCGTCGCCGGCGTCGTGCAGAAGGCGATCGGCCCCGACCACCTCGCCGTCCACCGGCTGCTCGCGATCGGCTGGAGCGCGCTCGCGCTGCTCTGCTTCTTTCGCGTCGTGCGCCGGCTGTGGACCGAGCCGATCGCGCGGCTCGCGGTGCTGCTGTTCGCCACCAACCTGCTCTTCATCCAGTACGCCGACACCGTCCACCACATCCCGCTCTACCTGGCGACCGGGTTCGCCGCGCTCGACGCCGCGCTGCGCTGGCTCGACGACGGCCGGCGCCGCGCGCTCGCCACCGCCGCCGCGCTGACGTTCCTCTGCTTCCTCGCCTCGTACGACTTCTACTTCATGCTGACGATCATGGTGCTGGCGGCGGTGCGGCTGCGCGGCGCCCGCTGGCTGCGCGGCCCCGGCCTCGCGCTGGTGCTCGCGGTCGCCGGCGCCGGCCTCGCCGCGATCGTCGTCAAGAACCTGCTCGTCATCTGGGCCGAGGGCGTCGCCCACTGGAAGCACGACCTCGTCTTCCAGTTCTTCGAGCGGGCGACCTCCGCCGAGTCGCGCTCCTACCGCGAGGCGTTCACCGGCGTCGTCTTCTGGCGCGCGTGGCGGTTCTTCTCGCCGCTCTTCCTCGTCGTGCTGGCCGCCCAGGCCCTCGCGCTCACCGATCGGCTGCGCGGGCGCGCGCCGGCGATGTCGTTCCGCCCGCTCCTCTTCCTCGCCGGCGGCGTGCCGTTCCTCGTCCTGTTCAGCCAGCTCGTCGTCGAGCAGTACCACCCGATGCTGCAGCTCCTGCCGTTCGCGGCGGTCGGCACCGCGGTGCTCGTCGACGCCGCCTGGCGCTGGCGCCGCCCCGCCGGCGCCGCGCTGGTCGCGTTCTACCTGGGCTGGCAGGGCTGGCAGCTCGAGCTCTTCCACAAGACGTTCCTCGAGCCGCGCGACGTCGCCGCGGTCGCCCGCGTCCTCGAGCGGGACCACCACCGCTTCCTCATGTCCGACATCCTCGTCGACGGGCCGGTGCGCTACCTCTGGCACCGCCACCTGGTCGGCATCGCCTACGATCCGATCCTCCTGCGCGACATGCTCGAGATCCACGGCGACGACTCGCCGCTCACGATCGTGCAGCTCAAGGGCCTCGCCGATCACATGTTCGACAAGGGGATCTACCCGTACTTCGCCGCCGAGCGGCGCTGGTCGTGGATCGAGCGCCCCGTCTACTACCGGCCGAACTGGCGGCGCCGCTTCCGCGACATCGAGGAGACGGTGACGCGCGAGCTGGCCGACCTCGGCACCGTCGTCTACGAGTCGCCCGCGATGCGCGTGCGCCAGGTGAGCACCGACGACCTCGATCGCGTGCAGGCGGCGCGGCTGCCGGCGGTGACGCCGACGGTGATCGACTTCGAGACCGCGGCCGGCGAACGCTACCGGCTGCGCGGCATCTCGCAACGGGTCGGCCCGATCACGACCGCCACCGGCACGCTGCCCGGCTTCGTCGCGCTCATGGTCCGGCAGCCCGCGCGCATGCGCTTCACGCTGCACGGCTACGACTACGTGCCGACCGCGCCGCCGATCGTCACCAGCGCGCTGCGGCTGCGGTGGCCGGCGGGCCACGACCTGCACCTCGCCCTCGACGTCTCGAGCCCGATCGAGGGCCAGCGCCTGTCCGTCCAGGTGAACGGCCGCGAGGTCGCGCACGACGAGCCGGTGCCGACGACGGCGCCGCGCCGCCTCGAGCTCGACGTGCCGGCCGCCGCGCTCGCCGCCGACGGGTTGCAGACGATCGAGCTGACGCCGGCGCTCACCGACGCCGACCCTGCCCAGCGCGTGACCGCGCGGCTCCACCGGCTGGCGATCGAGCCGACCCCGCCGCCGTGCGCGTCAGGGGCCGGCGGCGGGTGACGTCGACACGACGTGGACGGCGCCGACCGCCAGGGTCGCGCACGCCCGCGCGTGGTCGGCCTTCACCTCGTCGTAGCCGTCGACCTCGCTGCAGTCGACGAGCGACAGCGTCCCGTCGGGGCTGCCGGCGGGGAGGCTGGTGCCGGGCGGACCGATCACCTCCGACGAGCCGCCGTCGAACGGAGGGCCGATGCCGCTGCTCCGCGACGCGGTCAGGCGGACGAGGTCGGGTGTGCCCGGGCCGTCCTCGGTCCAGGCGATGCCACCGCCGGCGGCGACCGGCGCGCTCGTGATCCACGGCAGCGGGTGCGCGCCGACGTCGACCACGACCGACGGCGCCGCGGCGTCGACGCCGAACCGGTGCTCCTGCCCGCCGGCCCCCGCGCGGGCGGTGACGACGTCGACGCTGGCGACGCCGCGCGGCACCGCGACCCGCGGCACCACGGCGGTGGCGTCGCCGGTGGCCGGCAAGGCGAGCGTGCGTGTGACGGAGAGGCCCCAGCCCGCCGTGACCGTCACCGACGCGCTCGTCAGCTCGGGGCCGAGGCCGCGCACGGTGATCGAGCGCGACGGCACCTCGCCCCAGCTCTCGTGCGCGGTGACCGTCGCGCCGGCGGCGAACCCGGCCACCGCGATCGCCGCGTGCTGCTGCGGCCCGCCGGCGTCGAGGACGTAGCCGTCGACGGTGAACGGCCCCGCCGGCGCGCAGTCGGCGAAGAACGACAGGTCCGTGTGCGGCGAGGTGGTCACCGACTGGGAGCAGGGGCCGACCCACAGGTAGCTCGACCCGTCGGGGAGCGGACCGACGCCGTCGAGGTCGAGGTGCAGGTCGCCGACCGGGACCGCCGCCTGGCCGCCCGCCGCCGCGTGCCGCACGTGATCGCCGGGGTCGAGGCCGGTGATCGTCGTCGACACCGAGTAGCGCGCGGTCGGGCTGCTGCTCTCGTCCTCGAACACGCTGAGCCAGGCGCCCGGGTGGATGGTCACCTCGAACGGCCGGCCGGGCGACGGCCCCGAGCGGACGATCGTGCCGTCGGCGTCGATCACCGAGAAGGTCGTCGGGATGCCGAGCAGCCCGGAGCTGGTGGCCGGGATGTCGACCACCAGCGGCGCCGCTCCGTCGGTGCACGCCGCGCCGGCCGCCGAGGCGGCGATCGCGGCCAGGCCGGGCAGGAGGCGGCGCACGGCCCGATCGTGTCGCCGGGTGACGGCGTTCGCAAGGGCGACCACGGCCGGTGTCGCGCCGCCGGCCGGGCGCGACGGAACGGTCAGCGGCGCGCCGCCCACGTGATGCCCTGCGCGAGGAGCCGCAGGAAGGCGGGCTCGCTGTACGACTCGGGCGTGTGGCCCATGGCCGTGTAGAACATGCGGCCGCCGAGGTGGTCGTCGGTCCAGGCGATCGGGTGGTAGCCGCTGCGCTGGTCGGCGGGCAGGCCGTCGCCGGCGATGCTCGCCTCGTCGAGCGCGAGGACGACGTGGCCCCCGATCTGGTCGGGCGTCTCGTAGAACTGGTACCACTCGTCGGTGCGCGGCCACCGCGCGTCGAGGCCGGCCACCACCGGCGAGGCCGGATCCTCGACCGTGACGTCGCCGGCGAGCAGCATCGGCGGGTGGGTCCGGAACCGCGCGCCGATCAGCTCGACGAAGAACGGCCAGTCGTACTCGGTCGCGCTCGCCGAGTGGATGCCGACCACGCCGCCTCCGCCGCGCACCCACGGCTCGAACGCCGCCCGGCCGACGTCGTCGAGGACGTTGCCGCTGGTGACCGCGAACACGACGACGTCGATGTCGGCGAGCCGGTCGCGATCGAAGACCAGCGGGTCGCTCGACGCGATCACCGAGAAGCCCTCGGTCGCGCACATCGCCAGCAGCGCGTCGCGGGCGACCGGGGTCGACGGGTGCATCCACAGCGTCTCGCGCGAGTAGACCAGCACGCGCGGGCCGCCGTCGCCGGTGCACTGGCCGTCGATCACCGCGTCGCGCACGCCGGGCGGATCGGGATCCGGAGCCGCGCACGCCGCGAGCCCGACGAGCCCGACGAGCTTCCAGGCGGCGGCGCGCATGCGATCAGGCTACCAGACCGCGCGGCCGCCGGCGGCGGCGGTCAACGGCGGTCAACGGCGGTCAACGGCGGGCGACGGCCAGCAGCTCGCCGGTGGAGAACGGCAGCGGCCACGCGCGCATCCGCGCGGGCGCGAGGCGGGTGACCGCGCGCGCGACCGGGGTCAGCGCCGGGTGCGGATACACCTCGAACTGGTGGCCGATGTAGTCGAGCGTCAACGACTTCCAGAGGGTATGGAACGTGACCGACGTGAAGCCGAGGTCCTCGAGCAGGCGCGCGAGGTTCCGCTGGTTGAAGTAGAAGAGGTGCTCGACCTTGTAGTGCGTCCACCCGGTGCGCAGCAGGCGCCGCGACGGCGAGCCGGCGTCGGGGGTCGTGATCGCGAGCACGCCGCCGGGCGCGAGGAGGTCGCGCGCCAGCTCGAGCGTCCGGCGCGGATCGCGGACGTGCTCGAGGTAGTCGCACATGGTGACCACGCCGAAGTCGCCGGCGCCCGCGTCGGGGAACCGCGCGTGCTCGAGCTCGCCGCAGAAGACGTGGTCGGCGCCGAACCGGTCGGCGATCGCCCTGGCGCCGAACTCCGACAGCTCGAGGCCGTACGGCCGGTAGCCGAGGTCCTGGGCGACGTCGAGGAGGAAGCCGGTGGCGGCGCCGCAGTCGAGCAGCCTGGTGCCGGGCGCCGGCGCCGGCAGCTTGCCGAGGACGAAGCGGAACGTGCCGCGCTTCTGCTCGGCGACGGTCGCCTCGTCGTCGTGCAGGCCCCACGCGTCGTAGTAGTGCGCGCCGTAGATGCGCGCGAGGGTCTCGGCGCTCGGCTGCGGCGAGATCCGCTCGAGCCCGCAGCCGGTGCAGCGCACGAAGTGATGATCGGCCTTGTCGAACATCGGCCGGAACTGTGTGGACGAGCACACCTCGCACGCGGTCATGGCCTGCGGTGTGCCATCGCCGGCGCGCCCGGTCAATGCCGCCGCCGCGCGGGCGAGCCACCGACGGCCGCTCACCGGCGGCCTCGCACGTCGACGACGTCGACGATGCGGATGACGTCGACGGCGCCGGCGTTGCGGCGGCGATCGACGCCGACCCACCGCGTGATCGGATCGATGCAGTCGTCCGGCGTGAACAGGAAGCACCACGGGCGATCGATCCACGCGTCGGGCCGCGGGAGGGCCGCGGCCGCGACGACGAGGTCGTCGAGCTGCAAGGTCGGCAGCAGCGCCGCCAGCCGCCGGCAGCTCGCCAGCGGGGGCGCGAACCAGCGGGTGCCACGGGGCACCGCGCCGGTGCAGGCCGCGAGCGCGGGCGTGCGCAGGTCGACGATCGCGCGGCCGCGGTAGTCGACGAGGTCCGGACGGTCGACCCACAGGCCGATGCGCGCGCCGGCGGGCAGCGCGGCGAGCGCGCGGGCGTACGCGTCACGCGCGCCGCGGTCGTCGCCCGGACCGCTGGCGAGGGCGCGGGCGCCGTCGACGAGGCGCCCGAGGCGGTCCTCCCACGACAGCGGCGGGCGTCCGAGCGGGAAGCGCAGCGTCGCGATCGCGAGGGTGAGCCCGACGGCGGCGACCACCGCCGGCGGGCGGGCCGCCAGGTCGTC
>DASZXE010000227.1:0-4953 GCA_035546475.1 Kofleriaceae bacterium | reverse complement strand
GCCCCCGGCGATGCCGGCCCCGTCGCGCCGCCCGCCACGCCCGGCGACGCCGCCATCACCGGACGCCCGGCGCCGCCGTCGGCCACCCGCGGCGTGCCGCACACGGCGACGATCGTGACCGCGGCCGTGTCGCGCCACGGCGACGCGGCGCTGTCGCTCGACGTCGCCGGCGAGGCCCGGCTGTGGACCGCGCTCGACGGGACGATCCCGCCGCGCCGCATCGCGGTCGCCGGCCTGGTCGATCCGCGCATCGAGCGCGCCGGCGATCGCATCGCGATCGGCGCCGTCCTGCCCGGCGGCCTCGGCTACCTCGGGCTCCATCACGCCGGCGGCGCCGCCGCGGTCGAGGTCACGCTCGACAACGTCGACGGCGACGCCCTCGCGGTGGTGCCGACCATCGACGCCACCGCCGCGGTGGTCGTCCGCGCCGATCAGTCCCTCGAGCTGTACGGCACCGACGGCGTCCGCCACGCGCGCGTCGAGCTCGGGCGCGAGCGCGTGCGCGGCATCGTCGCGGCCGGGCCGTCGGCGGTGGTCGCCGTCCTCCGTCTGCCCGACGATCACTACGTCGCCCGCCGCTACCAGGTGCGCGGCGACGCGCTCGTCGCCGACCGCGACGTCGCGGTGACGTTCGCGCCGATCGACGGCCTGCCGCTGGCGGTGTCGCCCGACGGCAAGCGGCTCGCCACCTTCCGCCCGGTCGGGCCGCCGCCGGCGCCGGCCGCGCCGACGACCCCGCCCGATCCGGCCGGCGATCGCCCCGCCGACCCGAAGCCGGTGCCGCCGTCCGAGGTGCCGCCACCCCCGGCGGCGCCGGCGATCACGGTGCAGGTCGTCGACCTCGCCACCGGCAAGGACGTCACGCCGGCCGGCCTCGTCGATCACGTCTTCGACAGCCCCGCGCACCTCGGCTTCTCCGCCGACGATCGGCTGCACGTCAACGACGGCGCCGGCGGCGTGCTGTCGCTCGTCCTCACCGGCAACGGCGAGCTGGTGACCGAGGTCTCGGCCGGCGTCGGCCTGCTCGCCGCCGGCGACGGCGTCGTGCTCGGCGGCCAGAGCGCGTCGCTCATGGTCCACCACGTCGGCGGCGCCACGACCTACCTCGGCTACCGCCTGACCGCGCCGCGCGCGTTCGCGCTGTCGGCCGACGGGCGGCGGCTCGTGGTCGCCGGCTTCGACAACACCGCCGCGGTCGAGACGCTCGACGGCTCGGCGCCCGAGCGGGTGCTCGAGCTGCCGGGCACACGGCCGGTCTTCGTCGCCTTCCTCGACGACCAACGCCTGATCGTCGTCGATGAGCAGCGTCACGTCAGCGTGCGGGACGCCACCACCGGCGCCGAGCAGCAGTCGATCACCGTGACCGACGCCGAGGGCCCGGTCGTCCTCCACCCGCAGCGCACCTGGCTGTTCGGCGTGCGCGGCGCCGGCGGCTTCTGGGCGGTGCCGCTCGAGCGCGCGAGCACGGCGCCGCTCGGCAAGCCGATCACCGTCGCCGATGGCGGCACGCTGCTCGCCGCCGTCGACGACGGACGCGCGGACGGGCCGGTCGTCGCGACGTCCGGCACCGCCGGCGTGCGCGGCTACACGGCCGCGAACCTGACCGCCGCCGGCGGCCCGAAGGCCAAGAAGAAGCCGCCCGCGCTCCTCGTCGGCGTCAACGGCGCCGACGAGGTGGGCCACTTCTACGAGCTGCGCGGCAACCAGGTCGACGAGGTCGACCTCGGCGGCGCGCACCGCACGGTGACGCTGCCCCTCGAGCCGGACAGCCTGACGCCGCTGCCGGCCGGCGGCTTCCTGGTCGGCACGTCGTCGTCGGTCGGCCTCGCCGCCTACGGCATCGACGGCAACCCGCGCTGGAGCCTCGCCTTCGCCGGGCTCGGCGGCATCACCGCGAACGCGGACCGCTCGCTGCTCGCGCTGTCGTCGTTCGGCGGCGTGGTCGTCCTCGACGCCGCGTCGGGCGCCACCCGCCACGCGACCTGCGGCTGGGGCTTCGGCGCGTGGGACACCGCGCCGGCCGACGTCGCCGGCAGCGGCTTCGTCGTCTGCCGCTGACCGCGCCGCCCAGCGCTACGGGATGATCGGCGCGATCGTCGTCACGCCGGCGCCGAACCAGCGGATGGCCCCCGCGCGCACCAGCGTGCCGGCCCCGCTGACCGGGTCGATCTCGATCATCGCGCCGGTGTTCGCCGCGAAGCCGTCGTCGACGAAGCCGTACAGCTTCCCGGCCCAGAAGCCCAGCCCGAAGATGTTGTCGAAGCCGGTGCCGGTGCCGATGATCGTCGCCTTCCAGCCGTTCGCCGGATCGAGCCGCGCCAGGTAGTCGCGCCCGGGGCCGACGTCGACGGTGGCCATCGTGCCGAAGCCGCGCACCGACACGATGTCGCCGCTCGACCCGATCGCGGTGCCGCCCTGCGTGCCGTAGCTGCCGACCTGCACCGCGGTCGCCGTGCCGCCGGCGACATCGATCCGGTAGACGGCGCCGGCGTCGTTCGCCGACAGCAGCACCTCCGGCCCGTCGGGGTTCGCGGCGTCGGCCGGCACGAACGACAGGCTGGTGAAGTTGCTCGCGCCGACGAACGTCGCCAGCAGGGTCGACTCCGCGGTGTTCGGATCGACGGTGAAGATCTTGTCGCGCGTGATGCCGATCATCTTGCCGTCGTGGTCGACCGCGATGTCGAGCATCGTCTGCGTGCCGAGGTTCGTGAAGTCGCCGACCAGCACCTGGTCGAGCGTGTGGGTGTCGATCCGGTACAGCGTCTTGCCGGCGTGGGCGTAGACCAGGCTCGGCAGCTCGTCGTTGGTGTCGCCGGGCGCGGCGTCGGCCGGCCGCGCGTCGACGGTGCGCGCGTCGATCGCGACGTCGTCGTCCCCGCCGCCCGCGTTTGGGCCGCACGCGCCCGCGGCGCCCGCGGCGCAGGTTGCGATCGACAGGAGCACGGTGCGCGTTCGCATCGGGGCGCACCATACGTCACCTCGGCCCCGGCGCGAGCGGCAAACAGGTGACACGTCGGGGGCCGGCTGAGCTACAAACGGCCGCGAGGAGGAACCGATGATCAAGTTCTACGGCGCGCCGATGTCGAGCGCGAGTCGCAGCCGGTGGATGCTGGAGGAGGTGGGCGTGCCCTACGAGTACATCGTGTGCAACCCGCGCGAACCGACCGCGGAGTTCAAGGCGATCAACCCGGGCGGCAAGGTCCCGTTCCTCGTCGACGGCGACTTCTCGCTGTTCGAGTCGTGGGCGATCAACCAGTACCTCGCCGAGAAGTACAAGCCCGACCTCGGCGGCCACACGCCCGAGGAGTGGGCGCTGATCGATCAGTGGTCGTACTGGGCGGCGACCAACCTCCAGCCCGAGGCGCTGAAGGTGATGTTCCACACGGCGATGCTGCCGCCCGAGCAGCGCGACCCGGCGCAGGCCGAGGCGTCGCGCAAGCACTGCGAGCGCTTCCTCGCCCAGCTCGAGGCGGCGATGAAGGGCGACCACCTCCTCGACCGGTTCACCGCCGCCGACGTCAACGTCGGGTCGGTGGTCAACCTGGCGCTGCGGTCCGGCCTGACCGCGGGCCCCCGGGTGACGGCCTGGATGGAGGCGCTGCGGGCGCGGCCCGCCTACCAGCGCGCGATGAAGTAGTGGCGGCCGGGGGCGCGAGCGGCGCCGGGTTCCACCACGCGTGGGAGTACGGCATGGCGGTCCGCAGCCGCGGCGGTGGCAGCCGCACGCTGGTGTGGATCCACGGCCTCGGCGAGTCGGGGCGGTGCTTCGACGCGATCGCGCGCCACGCGGCGCTGTCGCCGTACCGCCACGTCATCCCCGACCTGCCCGGCTACGGGCGGTCGCCGTGGCCGCTCGCGCCGCGCTCGCTCGACGAGACGGCCGACGAGCTGGCGGTATGGCTGACCTCGCGCGCCGACGACGCGGTGCTGATCGGCCACTCGCTCGGCGGCGTACTGGCGACGGTGTGCCTCGAGCGCCACCCGCAGGCGGCCCGCGCGATCGTCGATGTCGACGGCAACTGCGCGCTCGACGACTGCACGTTCTCGCGCCGGCTCGCGGCGTTCGCCGAGGAGGACGCCGCGGCGGCCGCCGAGCAGGTGTGGACGTGGGTCGCGGAGCAGGCGGGCGCCGACCCGGCGCTGCGCGGCTACGCGGCCAGCCTGGCGTTCGCCGATCCGCGGGTGCTGTGGCGGCACGCGCGCGACCTGGTGGCGGCGTCGGGGGCGGAGACCCTGGCGGCCCGGCGGGCGCGGCTGGCCGTGCCGCTCCTGTACGTGGCCGGCGACCCGCGCGGCGCGTCGCCTCGGGCGCGCGCGCTCCTCGACGCGGCCGGGGTCGAGGTCGCGGCGGTCGGGCCTGCGGGACACTGGCCGTTCATCGATCAGCCGCTCGCCTTCGCGGAAATCGTGGCGCGCTTCGTCGAGCGCATCACCTAGGCTATCCCGAGGGGGTGAGCGCGGCCGGGTGACGCCGGCTCGCGGGAAGCGGCCGGGAAGTAGCCCGCGGCGCAAAGGTCGGGGTATGGTCGCGCCAGCGTGGAAGACGCAGAGTCCGGGACCCAGCGCGCGCGCGTCCTGCGTGTGGCGACCCGCTGTACCTCCAGCGACCAGTTCGTGGAGGCGTTTGCGCGTTTCTGCGAGGGCCGGACGCTGTTCGTGTCCAGCCTGTCGACGCGGCCGATCGGCACCAAGCTGCCGTTCGTGATCCTGCTCGCCGACGGCACCCGCGCGATGCGCGGCCAGTGCGAGGTCATCGAGTCGTACGCGAACCCGGGCAACGTCTACCGGCGGCCGGGCGTGAAGCTGGCGCTCGGCGACCTCGACGACGACAGCGAGACGATGCTCGGGCGCCTGCAGGAGGCGCGCGCGATCCGCGACGCGCGGGCGACCGGCGTCCACCACGTCGTCAGCGCGGCCGCGGTCGAGCTTCCGAGCGAGTCGCGGGCGGCGCTC
>DASZXE010000226.1:0-6373 GCA_035546475.1 Kofleriaceae bacterium | reverse complement strand
GGGCGGCGTCGTGCGCGTCATCGCCGCGCCCGGCGGCACCACGGTGTCGATCGGCGGCGCCGACGTCACCGATGTCGAGCTCGGCCCGCTCGCGCCCGGCGAGGGCGTGCCGATCACGCTGTCCGATCGGGTGGTGCTCGTGCTCCACCTCGTCGAGCGCGAGGACGCGCCCGAGACCGACGCGATGGGCATGGTCGGGCAGGGGGCCGGCATCCGCGCGCTGCGCCGCGCGATCGCGCAGGTCGTCGACCTGCAGGTGCCGGTGCTCATCCGCGGCGAGACCGGCACCGGCAAGGAGCTGGTCGCCCGCGCGCTCCACCAGCGCGGGCCGCGGCAGGACGGCCCGTTCGTCAGCGTCAACCTCGGCGCGATCCCGCGCGAGCTCGCCGCGGCGGAGCTGTTCGGCGCGGTGCGCGGCGCCTACTCGGGCGCGACCCGCGATCGCGCCGGCTACTTCCGCGCGGCGGCGGGCGGCACCCTGTTCCTCGACGAGGTCGGCGAGGCGCCGCCGGAGGTGCAGGTGATGCTCCTGCGCGTGCTCGAGAGCCGCGAGCTGTACCCGGTCGGCAGCCACGAGCCGGTGGCGACCGACGTCCGCCTGATCGCCGCGACCGACGCCGACCTCGACGCGCAGATGGTGGCGGGCCGCTTCAAGGCGGCGCTCCTGCACCGGCTCGCCGGCCACCAGCTCCACCTGCCGCCGCTGCGGGCGCGCATCGAGGACATCGGGCCGCTGTTCCACCACTTCGCGCGCGAGGAGCTGGCCGCGATCGGCGAGGCCGAGCGGCTGGATCCGGACGCGCCGCGCGATCCGCGCGCCGATCCGTGGCTGCCGGCGGCGATCGCGACGCGGCTCCTGCGCTTCCGCTGGCCGGGCAACGTGCGCCAGCTCCGCAACGTGACGCGGCAGCTCGTGATCGGCAGCCGCGGGCGCGCGCAGCTCCAGCTCGACGCGCGGCTGCAGGCCGAGCTCGACGCCGGCGCGATGCCCGTCGCGATGCAGGCGGCGGTGCGCGCGGCGCCGCCGGCCCCGCCGCGCCGCGAGAGCAGCTCGGCCGACGTGACGCGGCCGTCGCAGCCGACCGAGGAGTTCCACGCCATCTCTCGCGCGAGCCTGTCGGCGCACGACACCATCCGCCCCGACGCCGCGCGCGCGCTCGACCTCGCCGTGCCCGGCGGCGCCGACGAGTCGGATCCGGCGCGGCGGCTCGCGTCCGGGCGCGCGGGCGCCGGCGCGGAGCGCGAGCCTGCGGCGCGCCGCCGGCCCTCGGAGGTGACCGAGCCGGAGGTCATCGCGGCCCTGCGCGGGCACGGCTGGGACCTCAAGGCGGCCGCCGACGCGCTCGGCATCCCGCGCTCGTCGATCTACGACGTCATCGATCGCTGCCCCAACATCCGCACCGCCGGGGACCTGACGCCCGCGGAGATCGAGCGCTGCTACCAGGCCTGCGAAGGCGACCTCGACCGGATGGCCGCGAGCCTCGAGGTCTCGCGCCGCGCGCTCCAGCGCCGCGTCAAGGAGCTCGGCCTCGAGGTCGCGCGCCGCCCCGACCGCTGACGACGGCGACGGCTGACAACGGCTGACGACGGCCGACGACGGCACGACGGCTGACGACGGCCGACGACGGCCGACGACGGCCGACGAGGCTGACCACGGCACGACGGCTGACGACGGCTGACGAGGCTGACGACGCCGGATGACCGCGGACGCGGCTGACGACGGCACCACGGCGGACCGCGCGGGCTGTCGCGACCTGGCTCCCGTCCGGGCCACGCCGCGGACGAACCGCGAGCGCGAAGGCCTGCGCAGCCCTCGGTGACCCGGCGCTCGTCCAGGCTCAGGGCGCGGCGAGCTTGCGCGCGGCCGCCTCGTCGGCGGCGTGCCGCCACGTCAGGTTCGGATCCGCCGCGAGCGCGTCGCGGAGGTCGGCCGCGGCCGCCGTCGCGTCCGCCTTCGCCGCCGCCGCGTCGTGCGAGGCCTGCGCGCGGACCAGCACGAGCGCGCCGCGCAGCGCCTTCGGCGACGCCCACGACGCCCGCGCGGTCAGCAGGCCGTCGACGACCTCCAGCCCGTCGGCGATCGGCCGCGCCGGATCGCCGCCGGCGGCGAGCCGCGCCCGCGCCCACGCCAGCTCGGCCCGCGCGAGGTCGCGCCCGAACTCCTGCACGTCCGGCAGGTCGGGCTCGAGCTTGGTCTCCTCGGCGAGCGCGTCGCGGTACGACGCCACCGCCTGCTCGAACACCGCGTCGGCCGGCTGGTGCCGCGCCGCCAGCCAGCGGGCCTGGATCGACGCCGCGGTGCCGTGCAGCCGCAGGTCCCACGGGCGCGGGTGCGGTTGCGCCGCCGCCTGGTCGAGCGCCGCCCGCGCCACCGCCAGGGCCGGCCGCGGATCGCCGCCGCCGTCGAGCTCGTGCTCGGCGACCAGCACCTGGACCGCCGCCAGGTTGAGGAGGATGATCGGGTGGCCCGGCAGCAGCGCCAGCGTGCGCTCGAACTCGGTCCGTGCCGCCTTCGCCGCCGGCAGCGGATCGCGGCCGCGCTCGCGGTCGTACGCGGCCTGCTGCCACCACGCGTCGCCGAGGTTGTTGTGGTTGTTCGGATCCTCGGGCGCGATCGCGATCGCCTTGTCCTCGGCGGCGCGGGCGTCGGCGAGCAGCGGATCCGGATCGCGGCCGCGGTCCCACGCCGCGCGCGCCGCCTTTACCTCCTCGACGCTGAGCTTCTGGTGCAGCACCGGCTCGTCGGGGCTGAGCCGCAGCGCGTCGCGGTAGGCCGCCAGCGCGCCGTCGCGATCGACGGCCGGGTCGATCCCGCGCGCCTCCTCGCGATCGGCGACCAGCCCGCGCAGCTCCGCCTGGTACGCGAGCGTCGCGACGCTGTCGGGCGCCAGCCGTGCCCCCTGCGCCAGCGCGTCGAGCGCGCGCTCGAGGTAGCGGTCCGCCTCGGCGCCGCGCGCCTGCTTCGCCCGCGCGTAGCGCGCCTTGCTGAGGTTGAGCCACGCCTGCGCGCTCTGGCCGTTGAGGCCGGTCGCGTGCTCGTACGCCTCGATCGCCTGGTCGCGGTGCTGGTGGCTGTCGACGCCGACCTCGTCCTGGTAGTCGGCCCAGTGGGTGTAGATGAGCCCGAGCTGATCCCAGTCGTCGGCCTTGCGGTCGGCCGGGTCGAGCGCGAGCGCGACCTTCAGCGACTCCTCGAGCTTCGGGCCGGGGTCCTCGTGCTGGCTCTGCTGCGCCTCGCCCCAGCTTCGGTACGCCTCGGCGAGCTGGTAGCGCGCCAGCCGCTGCTCGCGCGGGTCGTGCGCGAGGTCGACCGCCTTGCGCGCGTCGTCGAGCGCCGAGGCGAGCAGCCCGCCGACGTCGAGGCCGCGGCGCGCGCGGTGGACCGCCAGCTCGCGCTCGAACTGCGCGCGCAGGAGCCACGCCGGCTGGTCGTCGGGCAGGATCGCGATCGCGCGGCCGACCGCGGCGACGCCGCGCTGGAACGGCTCGTCGACGTTGCCGGTGCCGTACAGCTCGCTGACGAAGGCGTTGTGCTCGAGATCGCCGATCGCGACCTGGATGCTCGGATCGCTCTCGGCGATCGCGGCGGCGGCCGCCAGCGCGCGGCGCCCGGCCTCGAGGTCGGCGGCCGCCTGCGCGCCCTCGCCGTGCTCGTCGTGGCGGAGCGCGCGCGCCCGCAGCACGCGCCCGCGCAGGAGCGGCGCCTCGAAGTACGACGCCATGCCGCCGGCGGTGAGGTCGATCGCGTCGAGGTGGCGGAGGGCGTCGTCGTAGTGCTCCTCGTTGAACTCGATGAGCGCGGCGACGTGCTCGGCCGGCGCGCCGGCGTCGCCGCCGACGCGCAGGAGCATGAGCGCCGGATCGCGGTAGCGGCGGTGCAGCTCCTCGCCCTGGCGGGCGCGCTCGTCGGGAGAGAGCTGGTTCAGCTCGCGCTGGTAGAGGTTGCCCTTGGCGAGCGCGAGCGCGTAGCGGGCGCGCGAGTCGTGGAAGCCGTCGTCCCACGCGGTCTGCAGCTCCGCCTCGGCGTGGTCGTCGTCGCCGAGCGCGAGGTAGCCGCGGCCGAGCGCGTAGTGGCCGGCGGCGGTCGCCACGCTGCCCTCGGTGCGCATCTCGCGGCCGATCGCGTCCATCTCGGCCTTGATGAGCGCGCGGTCGTTGCGGATGTCGTGCGCGGGCGCAAGCGCCGACGTGCGGGCCAGCGCCTCGATCCGCTCGACGCGCTCGGTGAAGCGGCGGGCCAGCTCCTCGCGGCGCGCCGCCCGCCAGCGCTCGCGCAGGCCGAAGCCGAGCGCGACGCCGAGCAGCGCGACCATCACGCCGACCAGCGCCACCAGCCGCCAGCGCCGGCGGACGAAGCGCGTCACCCGGTGCGAGAGGCTCACCGAGCCGCGCGCCAGCACCGGCTCGCCGGCCAGGAAGCGGCCGAGGTCGTCGGCGAGCGCGCGCGCCGAGTCGTAGCGGGCGCCCCGCTCCTTCTCGAGGCACTTCATCACGATCGCCTCGAGGTCGGCCGGGACGTCGTGATCGATCGTGCGCGGGCGCGGCGGCTCGTCGAGCGCGATCCGGTTGAGCACGACCAGCGGGTTGTCGCCGACGATCGGCGGCCGGTCGACGAGCACGGTGTAGAGCGTCGCGCCCAGGCTGTAGATGTCGGCGCGCCGATCGAGCTGCTTGACCTCGCCGCGCGCCTGCTCGGGCGCCATGAACTGCGGCGTGCCGAGGACGGTGCCGGTCGCGGTGGCGTCGTCGGTCCAGTCGCGGGCCACGCCGAAGTCCATCACGTACGGGCGCAGCTCGCCGTCGGCCGACCGCTCGACCATGATGTTCGACGGCTTGAGGTCGCGGTGGATGAGGCCGACCCGGTGCGCCTCCTGCACGCCGAGGGCGGCGCCGCGGATGATCATCGCCTTCTGCTCGTAGGTCAGCTCGCGCGCCATCTCGCCGAGCGTGCGGCCCTCGATCGCCTGCATCGCGATGTAGATGCGGCCGGCGATCTCGCCGACGTCGAAGACCTGGCAGACCCGGTCGTCGACGACGCGGGCCTGCGCGCGCGCCTCGGCGGTGATGCGGCGGACGAGCTCGAGGTCGTCGCCGCGGACGAACTTGATGGCGACGTTGCGATCGAGCTTGAGGTCGCGGGCGAGGAAGACGCGGCCCATGCCGCCCTCGCCGAGCAGCCGGATCGGCTGGTAGCGGTCCCAGCCGGGGACCGGGAACGCGCCGGACGGCGTGAAGTCGCCGCTCGTGTGCTCGGCCCAGACCTCGGCGACGGGGAGCTGCTTGGACGGGCGCGCGCGGATCCGCGGCGTGTGCGAGTCGGGCAGCGGCGCGCTCGCGGCCGGGTGCGAGCCGCGCACGGTGGCCGCCAGCTCCCACGCGCGGACGGTCTGCGCCGCCTGGTCGACCGGCGGGTCGTCGCCGCCGGCGCGCTCCTTCACCGGCCCGGGTACGGGAGTCGGCGCGGCACCAGCGTCATCCGCGGCCCCCATGGAGCCGAGCATATCGCCGACGGTGCGTCGAAGTCACGGTCGGACCGGCGTGTCGGCGATCGCGCGCACGCCTCGGATGGACGCGGAGGTGCGACGCCGGCGTCGACGCGTCGACCGCGGCGGCAGGATCGTTCGACGCGTCGACGGCGGGCACGTCGAGCGCACGAAGCCGGCGAAGTGCGCGTCTTCGCATCGATCGCCGGGTGTCGAGGCGCTGGCCCGACGCCTGCAATCGTGAGCGCGCACGATGCTCCACGACGAACCGTTCGGCGGCCGGCTGGTGGACCCGGCGGCGGCGCGCGACGGCGCACGGTCGGGAGGTCTCGACGATTTGGACGGCGGGAGCTCGGAGGCGCGTCCGCAGCGCGTCGTGAGAGCGTGGCATGGCGGCGGCGGTCCAGCCTGCGCGGGCCGGCCGGTGTCGGGGGGCACCGGCCGGCTCGGCGCGGCAACTTTCCCGGGCGACCCGGCCTGCGTCAGCCGCTGGTGCGGAGCTCGTGCAGCTCGAGCTCGACGCGCGTCTTGCCCTGCCACGTCGACATCGACGGCGTGAACGCGACGTCGACCCGCGCACCCATCCCCGGATCGCGCTCGCCGAGCCCGAAGCCGATCGCGCCGCGCACCGCGCCCGCGCCGTCGGCGACCTCCAGCTTCAGGTGCGAGCCGTCACCGACCCGCCGCGACGAGCGCACCGCGAGCCCGCGGCAGACGAGCCGCGGCGCCGGGTTGTCCTGGCCGAACGGCGCCAGCCCCGCCAGCTCGCGCGCCAGCTCCTCGTCGAGCTCGCCGAGCTCGATCGCCGCGTCGGCCGCCGCGATCGGCACCGGGCCGGAGCCGCGGGCCAGCACCGCCGCGCCGAGCGCCTCGCGCAGCCGGTCGACCTC
>DASZXE010000225.1:0-12712 GCA_035546475.1 Kofleriaceae bacterium | reverse complement strand
CGGCCGACGACGCCGCCGACGAAGAGGCCTGACCCGGCGCCCGCGCGCCCGCCTCCGACGAGCATGGCCTCGTTCCCGCCGCACTGGACGATCGCCCGCCACGGCGCGCTGACCGCGCTCGCCGACGGCCTGTGGACCGTCGACGCCGAGCTGTCGAGCCTGCCGATCGGCCGGCGCATGACCCTCGTCCGGCTTCCGGACGGAGGCCTCGCCGTCCACAGCGCGGTCGCCTGCGACGACGCGACGATGGCCGCGATCGATCGCCTCGGCCCGGTCCGCTTCGTGATCGTGCCGAGCGGCTTCCACCGCCTCGACGCGCCCGCGTTCGCCGCGCGCTATCCCGATGCGCGCATCGTCACCACCGCGGCGTCGCGCGCGCGCGTCGGCCGGCGCGTCGACGTCCACGGCGACTACGGCCTCGTGCCGGGCGGCGACCTGCTCTCGTTCGAGCCGCTCGACGGCCTGCCGGCCGAGGCGGTCTTCGTCCACCGCGCGCCCGACGGGAGCGAGACGCTGGTCTTCAACGACGGCTTCATGAACCTCCCGGCGTCGCTGCCCGGCTTCAAGGGCTGGCTCGTGAAGCTGATGGGCTCGACCGGCGGGCCGAAGGTCACGCGCACCGCGCGCCTCGCGCTCGTGAAGGACCGGCGCGCGTACGCCGATCACCTGCGCCGGCTGGCCGCGCGGCCACGGCTGGCGCGCGTCGTGCCGGGCCACGGCGCCGTGATCGTCGACGGCGCGGCGGCTGCGCTCGTGCGCGCCGCCGACGGCCTCCACCGCGGTGGGTGAACCCGAAAGGGTGCGACGATCATTCGCGCAGGCGCGCGCAATTTTTCCATTGCCAGCCTCGACGCACGGGCTTAGGCTTGATCACAAGGACAGAAGCTCTCGCCAAGCGGTCACGCACCCACAGGCAGGAGGTTCGAGTCACGAGCGGGAGCGACGGGCGAAACCCGAAGACTCTGTGCAGGCACTGTGCAGCCACGTGAACAGGTCCGTGCCGCGCGCCCCGGCGCAAAGCACCCAGCGATCCCAGACCTCATGGCGGGATCACGTAGCGGGTCGTGTCCCATCGCGCGACGCTCAGGAGCCCCTGAGGTCGAGTGGACCACGGCACGGACGAGGGTCGTAACAACGTAGCCAGGAAGGGACCGAGTCACTCACCACATGCATCAGGTCACGAGTGAGGAGGCGGGCCGAACCCCCGCCTCCTCGTCATTTTCGGCGACGCGACGCGACGCGACGCGACGCGACGCGACGCGGTGCGAGGCATCAGGCGTCGTCGAGCTCGAGGCCGAGCAGGTCGCTGGCCCACGGAGCGAGCCAGTCGAGGAAGCCGAGCGGCGTCAGGTCGCCGCCGCCGTAGAGCGCGCCGACCTCGGGGCTGTCGACCTCGCCGGTGCGCCACATCCGGCCGCGCTGCTCGCCGGTGACGACCAGCGCCGAGAAGGCGTTGCCGTCGCCGAAGGTGAGCGTGAGGCAGCCGTCCGGCTGACCCGGGCGCTGGAGCGCCATCACCGCCGGATCGGCGAGCACGCCGCGGCCGGCCGGCACGGCCGCCATCGCCGCGAGGAGCGCGGCCGCGTCGGCGTCGCCGTACGGGAACGGGGCGGCCGGATCGCCGTCGCCGGCGAGGTCGGCCTCGAGATCGACGACGCCGTACAGCGCCGGCTCGCCGTCGGCGAGGATGCCGTCGGCGACCTCCAGCACGAAGCGGCGGTAGTCGGCGGGCAGCTCGATGCCGCGGCGCGCCTCGAAGGCGGCGACCGCCTCCTCCGTCGCCGGCGGGCGCACCTCGAGGTCATCGGCTTCGGCGAGCACGGCGCGCCAGCGGTCGAGCAGGTCGTCCATGCGCCGATGATAGCGATCGCCGGCGCCGCGCGCGCCCCCCGCGCGCCGCGTCGCGCGCCTCAGCCGCCGGCGGCCGCCTTCACGCCGGCCAGGAGCGCGTCGTAGTCCGGCTCCTGGGTCTGGTCGGCGACGATCTCGCGGTAGCGGATCGTGCCGTCGGCGCCGATGACCCAGACGCTGCGGGCGAGCAGCCCGCTCTCGGCGACCTCGAGGCCCCACGCGCGGCCGAAGTCGCGCTCCTTGTAGTCGGAGAGCATCTTCGTCTTCGTCATCGCCTCCTCGGCGAAGCGGCGCTGCGCGAACGGGAGGTCGCGGCTGATCGTCATCACCTCGGTGCCCGGCGGCATCTGCGCGATCGCGTCGGACACGTGGTGCGTCTGGCTCTCGCAGACGCGCGTGTCGATCGACGGCACGACCGAGAGCACGAGCAGCTTGCCCTCGACGCTGGCCAGCTCGACCGGCTTCAGGTCGGCGTCGCGCAGCGTCGCGTCGGGCGCCTTGGCGCCGACCTCCGGCTGGCGGCCGACGAGCGTGAGCGGCGTGTCGCCGCGCCGGACGAGATCGGTGCGCGTCGGCGGCGCGGCGGGCGAGCCGCGGCCGTCAGCCTCCGACTTGCACCCCGCTCCCGCCACGGCGACCGCGAACAGCAGGCTGTACGGCATCCGCATGCCGGCACCGTAGCACCGCGCTCCTCCGCCGGTGATGTAGTGTAGGGCGATGGACACGATGGACCGGATCCTGCCGCTGTGTGACCTGCTGCTGGGCGCGGCGTACGCCGACGGACGGCTCGAGAGCGTCGAGCAGGACACGGTCCGCGACATGCTCGTCGACCTCATCGGCGGCACCGAGCTGCCCGACGAGGTCGAGGCGTGGATCAACGGCTTCGATCCGGAGACGTTCAGCCTCGCGGACTCGGCCGGCGCGTTCAAGGACGACTCGGTCGACGACCGGAAGAAGCTGCTCTACCTGGTCGAGGCGATCCACGAGGCCGACGACGAGCTCGACCTCGCCGAGGACGCGTACCTGCAGGATCTGGCGAAGGCGCTCGGCCTGCCCGACGACGTCCTCACCGGCTTCAGCGGCGCGTTCGAGTCGGAGGAGCTGAAGGAGACGTTCGAGAAGGCGCGCAAGGGTCCGCCGCCGATCCCGAAGCGCTGACTCACAGGAGCGCGCGGAGCAGGGCGGCGACGTCGCCGGCCGGCGGGCGCGCCCCCGGCTCGCGCGACAGGGCGGCGGCGACCAGCGCGGCGAGCGGCGGATCGGCGAGCGGCGGCGCGGGGGTCTCGACGATGGCCGCCATCGCCAGGTACGGCGCCGGCCGCGCGAACAGCCGTGCGCCCGCCGACAGCTCCCACAGCACGACGCCGAGCGCGAAGACGTCGACGGCCGCGGTCCACGGCTCGCCCTTCACCTGCTCGGGCGCCATGTACGCGGGCGTGCCGCGCACCGGTCCCGCCGCGTCGACGCGCCGGGCGACGCCGAGGTCGCACAGCACCGCGCCGCGCGAGCCGAGCAGCACGTTCGACGGGTTGACGTCGCCGTGCACCCAGCCGTGCGCGTGCAGGTGGGCGAGCGCCGCCGCCAGGTCGGCCGCGACCGCGAGCCACACCGGCCGCGCGATCGCGCCCTGGGCGAGCCGCGCGCGCAGGTCGGGGCCGTCGATGCGCGGCATCACCAGGTAGGCGCGGGCGTCGTCGGCGGGGCCGCCGTCGCCGTGCTCGATCGCGGTGATCAGCGCCGGGTGGGCCGGCAACGTCGCGGTCAGCGCGCGCTCGGCGGCGAACAGCTCGGTGAACGCGGCGTCGCGCGCGGCGTGGCTGTGCGGGCGCTTGATCGCGACCGGCTCGCCGTCCTCGGCGGCGCCGGGCGCACCCGCCGCGCGCGCCGCCCGCACCTCCGCCCACGCGCCGGTGGCGATCGTCCGGCCGAGCAGCCAGCGGCCGCACCGCTCGTCGGCGGAAGGCGCGGGCGGCGGAGAAGTCGCGGGCACCCGCCCAGCGTACCCGCACCGGCGCCCGCGGGCGAAATTCGCGTGTATGGTCCGCCCGTGGCATTCGACCTGACCCTCACCGAAGAGCAGCAAGCCCTCATCCAGACCGCCCGCGACTTCGCGCGCAAGGAGGTCATCCCCAACGCCGCGAAGTGGGACGAGGAGGGCGACTTCCCGCGCGAGACGATCAAGAAGGGCTGGGAGACCGGGCTCATGTACGTCGAGGCGCCCGAGGAGGTCGGCGGGCTCGGCGGCTCCTGCCTCGACCACTGCCTGATCCAGGAGGAGCTCAGCTACGGCTGCCTCGGCTTCAACACGTCGATCATCGCCAGCTCGCTCGGCTCGATGCCGCTCATCATCGCCGGCACGCCGGAGCAGAAGAAGGAGTGGCTCGGCCGCGCGATCGCGAACGGCGAGATCACCGCCTACTGCTGCAGCGAGCCCGACGCCGGCTCCGACGTCGCCGCGCTGTCGACGCGCGTGCGCAAGGACGGCAGCGACTACATCCTGAACGGCCAGAAGCGCTGGATCACCAACGGCGGCGTCGCCGACTGGTACACGGTGCTCGCCACGTTCGATCGGTCGCTCAAGCACAAGGGCATCGCCTGCTTCCTCGTCGACGCCAGGACGCCCGGCGTCAAGGTCGGCCGCGAGGAGGACAAGATGGGGCAGCGCTGCTCCAACACCTGCGACGTCATCTTCGAGGACGTCCGCATCCCGGCGCGCAACCTGCTCGGCACCGAGGACGGCGGCTTCAAGATCGCGATGAAGACGTTCGATCGCTCGCGGCCGTGGATCGCCGCCGGCGCGACCGGCGTGATCCGCCGCGCGCTCGACGAGAGCCGCAACTACGCGCTCGAGCGCAAGACGTTCGGCGTGCCGATCGCGCAGCACCAGGCGATCCAGTTCATCCTCGCCGAGATGGCGATCGCGTACGAGACGACGCGGCTGCTCTGCCACAAGGCGGCGTGGATGGTCGATCAGGGCGACCTGTCGTCGATCGTGTCGGCCTACGCGAAGGCGTACGGCGCCGACGCCGCGATGCGGGTCACCACCGACGCGGTGCAGGTGTTCGGCGGCTACGGCTACACGAAGGAGTACCCGGTCGAGAAGCTGATGCGCGACGCCAAGCTGCTGCAGATCTACGAGGGGACCTCGCAGATCCAGCGCGTCGTCATCGCGCGCAACCTGCTCGGCCGGTAGGCGGGCGGCGCGATGCCGATCCTCGCCGTCGCGATCGTCGTCCTCTTCATCGTCGTCGTGGTGCGCGCGTGGTCGTCGCGGGCGAAGCTCGCCCGCCAGCTCCGCGACGCGCCGGCGTCGACCATCGCCGCGCTGCCCGAGGGCGAGTCCGCGCGCGTGGTCGGCACCGTCGTCGGCGAGGCGACCCTGATCGCGCCGCTGACCGGCCGCCGCTGCGTCGCCTACGTCGCGCAGGTCGAGCAGCGGGTGTCGACCGGCAAGACGACGTACTGGAAGGGGCTCATCGACGAGGTGCGCCACCACCCGTTCACGATCGACGACGGCACCGGCAAGGCGATCATCGATCCGGGCCAGGCGAAGCTGCTGATCGAGATGGACTCGACGTCGCGCTCGGGGACCTTCGACGACGCGACGCCGGCGGAGAGCGAGTTCCTCGCCCGCCACCAGATCGACAGCAAAGGCTGGTTCCTGAACAAGAGCCTGCGCTACCTCGAGGGCGTCATCGAGCCGGGCGAGCGGGTCGCGGTCCTCGGCCGCGCGGTGCGCGAGCCCGACCCCGAGGCCGCGCGCGACGCCACCGGCTACCGCGACGCCTTGCCCACCCGCGTCCGCATCGGCGGCTCGAAGGACCAGCCGATCCTCGTCAGCGACCGCAAGGACCTCACCCGCGCGCGAGGATGACGCCGGTCGAGCGCACGGTCATCACCTCCTTGCCGACCTGGTTGACCCCGTGGCCCGACAGCCGGAGCCGGGTCCTGCCCGGCTCGGCGATCGCCTCGTCGACCTGCATCGTGACGCGGACGGTGTCGCCGGTGCGCACCGGCCGGAGGAACTCGAAGTCGAGCACGCGGGCGAGGTAGTCGAGGCGGCCGCCGATCTCGGTGGCGAGCGACGCGACCAGCAGGCCGTGGACGAGCAGGCGCCCCTGGTCGTCGGGCACGACGTGGTGCGCGCCGGCGTCGCCCGACACCGCGGTGAACGCCTCGACCATCGCGACCGTGAAGGTGCGCTCGGCCGTGAAGGTGTCGCCGGCGGCGGGCGCGCTCACGACGCGGCCTCCGCGCGCGGCGCGGGCTCCGGCAGGTCGCGGTGGTCGCCGTGCGACCGGCGCGAGAGCGACTGGATGGGACGCACGAGCGGTCAGCGGCCGCGGCGGTAGAGGAGCTTGCCGGGGAAGCGCGCGTCGCCGCCGAGCTCGTCGGCGATGCGGAGGAGCTGGGTGTACTTGGCGATGCGATCGCTGCGCGACGCCGAGCCGGTCTTGATCTGGCCGGCGTTGGTCGCCACCGCGAGGTCGGCGATGAAGGCGTCCTCGCTCTCGCCCGAGCGGTGCGAGATGATCGCCGTGTAGCCGGCGTGCTGCGCGGTGCGCACCGCCTCGAGCGTCTCGCTGACCGTGCCGATCTGGTTCAGCTTGACGAGGATCGAGTTGGCGATGCCGCCCTCGATGCCGCGCCGGAGCCGCGCCGTCTGGGTGACGAACAGGTCGTCGCCGACGATCTGCAGCTTGCCGCCGAGCCGCTCGGTCAAGGCCTTCCAGCCCTCCCAGTCGTCCTGGTCGAGGCCGTCCTCGATCGACACCAGCGGGTACTTCTCCGCCCAGCCGGCGTACAGCTCGACGAGCTCGCCGCTCGTGCGCTTCTGGCCCTCGTAGTCGTAGACCTTCGCCTTGCCGTCGTAGAACTCCGACGCCGCGACGTCGAGCGCGAGGAAGAGGTCCTCGCCGGCGGTGTAGCCGGCCTTGCCGATCGCCTCGAGGATCGTCGACAGCGCCTCGTCGGCGGTGGTCAGCGCCGGCGCGAAGCCGCCCTCGTCGCCGACGTTGGTGGCGAGCCCCTTGCCCGCCAGGATCTTCTTCAGGTGGTGGAACGTCTCGACGCCGGCGCGCAGCGCGTCGGCGAAGGTGTCGAACCCGGCGGGGACGACCATGAACTCCTGGATGTCGAGCCCGTTGTCGGCGTGGGCGCCGCCGTTGATGATGTTCATCAGCGGCACCGGCAGCGTGATCGCGCCGGCGCCGCCCAGGTAGCGGTAGAGCGGCAGCTCGTGGGTCTGGGCGGCGGCGCGGGCGGCCGCCATCGACACCGCGAGGATCGCGTTGGCGCCGAGGTGCGACTTGGACGGCGTGTCGTCGAGCTCGATCAGCGCCGCGTCGAGGCCGGCCTGATCGTCGGCGTCGCTGCCGAGGAGCGCGGGGCCGATGGTGTCGGTCACGTGGGCGACCGCGCGGGTGACGCCCTTGCCGAGGAAGCGCCTGGGATCGCCGTCGCGCAGCTCGAGCGCCTCGTGCTCGCCGGTCGAGGCGCCCGAGGGGACGATGGCGCGGCCGAGGGCGCCGGAGTCGAGGCCGACCTCGGCCTCGATCGTGGGGTTGCCGCGGGAGTCGAGCACCTCGCGGGCGTGGATCCAGACGATCTCGCTCATGGACGCAAGCTACACCCGAGGCGCGGATCGGGCACGGCGCGCGCGGCGCGGAGTGCACGGGGCCGATCGGCCGCGGCTCTGTGCTACAAGGCCGCGATGGCGCGCGCCATACCCGCCTTGCTCCTGACCGCCGTGCTCGCCGCGTGCGGCGGGGGCGGCGGCGCGCACGCGACGTCGCCGCACGCGCAGGGCGCCGAGGTCGATGCGTTCGCGGCGGTCTTCCGCGCCGTCGAGCAGTGGCGGCAGGGCTGGCAGGTGCGCAGCCTCGACGCGCTGGAGCCGCTCTACCGCCACGACGACCACACCGTCATCGTCTACCAGGGCCGGGCCCAGCGCGGCTGGGACGCGGCGAAGGAGTGGCTGCGCAACCAACTCGCGTCGACCGCCAGCGTGCACATCCGGATCGAGGACGGCGTGGTCACCCAGCTCGGCCCCGACAGCGCGACCTTCGCCGCCCGCATGGGGCGCGACCTGTCCGACGGCGCGGTCACCGCCTCCGACGAGGGCTTCCTCACGCTCACCTTCGTCCGCGTCGACGACGGCTGGCAGATCGTCGCCGAGCACTACTCGTTCGCGCTGGGCGGCTCGTGACGGCGCGCGCGGGGCGGGAGACGGCGCGCGACCCCGGCCGCGACGCGCGCGACGGCCGCGAGATCGGCGTCGCCCTGCTCGGCCTCGGCAACGTCGGCGCCGGCGTCATCAAGCTGCTCGAGGACAACGCGGCCGCGATCACGGCCCGCCTCGGCGCGCGGCTGGCGGTGCGCGCGATCGCCGTCCGGGCGCCGGACAAGAAGCAGCGGCTGGTCGAGGTCGACCGCGCGCTGCTCACCACCGACGTCGCCGCGACCGCGCGCCGGCCCGACGTCGACATCGTCTGCGAGCTGATCGGCGGCGAGGTCCAGGCCAAGCAGGCGGTGCTCGCCGCGATCGGCGCCGGCAAGCACGTCGTCACCGCCAACAAGCTCCTGCTCGCCCGCCACGGGCCGGCGGTCTTCGCGGCGGCGGCCGCGGCCGGCGTCGACGTCTACTACGAGGCCGCGGTGTGCGGCGGCGTGCCGGTCATCCGCGTGCTGCGCGAGGGGCTGGCGTCCGACCGCGTCGAGCACCTGGCCGGCATCGTCAACGGCACCAGCAACTACATCCTGACGGCGATGGCGGCCGGCGGCCAGACGTTCGCCAGCGCGCTCGCCGAGGCGCAGGCGCACGGCTACGCCGAGGCCGATCCGTCGCTCGACCTCGGCGGCGGCGACGCGGCCCACAAGCTCGCCATCCTCTGCATGCTCTGCTTCGGCGGCACCGTCGACGCCGACGCCATCTACACCGAGGGCATCGACCGCCTCGAGGCGATCGACTTCGACTACGCGCGCCGGTTCGGCTACGTCGTCAAGCCGCTCGCGATCGGCCGCGACCACCCGGGCGGCATCGAGGCGCGCGTCCACCCGGCGATGGTGCCGGCGCGCTGGCTGCTGGCCGGCGTCGACGGCGCGAAGAACGCGCTGGCGGTCACCAGCTACGCGCTCGGGCCGTCGCTCTACTACGGCGCCGGCGCCGGCATGATGCCGACCGCGATGGCGGTGGTCTCCGACCTGATCGAGATCAGCCGCAACATCCAGGGCAAGGTGGCCGGCGCGCCGCCGACCCGCCGCGAGCGCGCGCTGGCGACCCGGCCGCTCGTGCCGATGGCGCAGGTGCGCTCGCGCTACTACCTGCGGTTCGCGGTCGCCGACCGGCCCGGCGTGCTCGGGCAGTTGACGACGATCCTCGGCGCGCACGGGGTGTCGATCGCGCAGGTCGTCCAGGACGCGCGCGGCGACGGCGCGGCGCCGGCGCAGGTCGTGATCGTCACCCACGACGCCGCCGAGGGCGACGTCCAGGCGGCGCTCGGTGCGATCGCCGCGCTGGCGGTCTGCGCGGCGCCGCCCCGCCTGGTCCGCATCGTCGAGTGATGCACCGATGATCTACGAGCACCGCATCATCTTCGGCGACACCGACCAGATGGGGGTCGTCTACTACGCCAACTACCTCCGCTTCTTCGAGGCGTCGCGCGCGGCCTACTGGCGCGGCTGCGGGCGCACGCACGCCGACCTCGACGCCTGGGGCGTGGCGCTGCCGGTCGTCGAGGCCCACGCCCGCTACCACCGGCCGGCCCACTACGAGGACCTGCTCGCGCTCGAGGTCGAGGTCACCGAGATGCGGTCGGCGTCGCTGCGGTTCGGCTACCTCGTCCGCCGCGGCGAGACGCTCCTGGCGTCCGGCTTCACCCGCCACGCGATCGTCGGGCCGAGCGGCCGGCCGCGGGCCTTGCCCGACGAGCTGCGCGCCGCGATCACGGTCGTCCCGCTGCGCTTGCCCTGATCCGCGCCGCCGCGGAGGGCGGTCGCGAGAGTTCGTGCAACAATGGTCGCGCCATGAACGATCGCAACCTCGCTCTCGAAGTCGTCCGCATCACCGAGGCGGCGGCGCTGGCCTCCGCCAAGCTCATGGGCCGCGGTGACCGCAAGCTCGCCGACCACGTCGCGACCGAGGCGATGCGCGCCGCGTTCGACACCATCGACATCCGCGGCACGGTCGTCATCGGCGAGGGCGAGCGCGACGAGGCGCCGATGCTCTACATCGGCGAGCGGGTCGGCCACGGCTGGGCCGACGAGGACGAGGACTCGCCGAAGGTCGACATCGCGGTCGATCCGCTCGAGGGCACGAACCTGTGCGCGACCGGCGCGCCCGACGCGATCAGCGTCATCGCGATCGCCGACGACGGCCAGTTCCTCAACGCGCCCGACACGTACATGGACAAGATCGCGGTCGGCCCGGCGTGCCGCGGCGTCATCGACCTGCGCGAGTCGCCGACCTGGAACCTGGTGCGGATCGCGGCGGCCAAGGGCAAGAAGGTCGAGGAGGTCACCGCGATCATCCTCGACCGCGACCGCCACACGGCGCTGATCGGCGAGGTCCGCCAGGCGGGCGCGCGCATCCGGCTGATCGGCGACGGCGACGTGTCGGGCGCGGTGATGACGGCCCGCGACGACAGCGGCATCGACGTCCTGTTCGGCACCGGCGGCGCGCCCGAGGGCGTGATCGCGGCGGCGGCGCTGCGCTGCCTGGGCGGCGAGCTGCAGGGCCGGCTGCGCTTCCGCAGCGACGCCGAGCGCGCCCGCGCGAAGGCGATGGGCGTGAAGCCGGAGAGCCACATCTACGCCACCGACGAGCTGGCGCAGGGCCAGGTCATGTTCGCGGCGACCGGCGTGACCCAGGGCTACTTCCTCGACGGCGTCCGCTTCACCGGCGGCGGTGCGACGACCGAGTCGATCGTCATGCGCTCGAAGTCGGGCACGGTCCGCCAGATCCGCGCGACCCACCGCTTCGACACCAAGCCGTCCTACTTCATGGCCAACCGCTGACTCACTCGTCGTCGGCGTGGCTCTCGGGCATGGTGATGACCGCCTGCCCGGCGGCGAAGTCGAGGCGGTTGATGACCAGGCCGCAGCCGTCCGACAGCTTCCTGCACGTCGACGGCAGCGCGATCGTCTCGACCTGCTTCAGATCTTGCGGGAAGGTGGACCAGCCGCTGGCGGGGTTGTGGAGCCGCGACAGGATGTCGAGCAGCTCGTCCCCGCCGAGGACCTGCGCCGTCGCGCGGTCGACGATCAGCTCGACCTGGCCGGCGTCGGGGTCGCCGAGGAGCCCGCGCACGCGGCCGAGTTGCTCGAGGACGTGGAGCTGCGGACCGTCCTCGCTGGCGCACCGGATCGCGAACAGCGCGTGGAAGGCGTGGTTCTTGACCTCGACCGCCGCGACGACCTCCTTGCAGGCGTCGAGGCCGAACAGGACCTGCGACGTCGCCTGATCGAGCGCGAGGCCGCCGCCCTCGGCGGCGACGTAGGCGGCGCGGATGTTGAAATTTCCGATCGGATCGCCGAACCCGGCCCGCGAGGTGGCCGGGGCGAGGGCGAGGACCGCGGGGACGATGGCGAGCAGCAGCGAGCGGGACATGGAGCCTCCTTGGATGGCGGCGCGTCATCGCAAGCGACGTGCCGCGGTTCATCTACGTGATCCGGCTTGCCGCGCCGCGCGCGCCGGGACGTCGACGTCCCGCTCGCGCCGGGCGGCGGAGCGGCAGCGGGACGTCGACGTCCCGAGGCGCGTTCGCATCGGCGCGAGCCCGAGCCCGAGCCCGAGCCCGAGCCCGAGTGGGGCGGCGCGGGGTGGCGACGCGGCCGGCGCGGGTCAGGGCAGCGTGAGGCTGAGCTTGGCGGTGCGGCCGGCGGCGATCTTCACGCGGCGGGTGACCGGCGCGTGGTGCGGGTTCTTGAAGACGAGCGTCTGCACGCCGACCGGCAGCTCGACGCCGGCGAACGGGGTCTCGCCGAGCAGCTTGCCGCGCAGGTAGACCAGGCTGTACGGCTCGGTGCGCGCGGTCAGGTAGCCGACCTTGCGGTGGAGCTCGGCCTGGCGCGCCAGCACCAGCTCGAACGTGCGGTGCTCGCCGGCGGTGAGCGTGACCGAGCGCTCGATCGGCGCGTAGCCGTCCTTGCTGACCGAGAAGGTCACGCGGCCGACCGGCAGGCCGGCCATGACGGTCGGCGAGGTGCGCGGCGGCTGATCGGGGAGCTGCACGCGGGCGCCCGGCGGGCGGGTCACGACCTCGAGGGTGGCGGTCTCGATCACGAGCTCGTCGGGGCCGGTGGCCTCGGGCGCGCCCGCGTCGGCGGCGCCCGCGAGCGCGGCCGAGCCGGCGCCGGTGCCGGTGCCGGTGCCGGTGGTGCCGGCATCGAGCGAGGCGAGGTCGAGGGCTGCGCCGCCGTCGAGCGCCGCGACCGTGAAGGCGGCGCCGCCGTCGAGCGCCTGCACGGTGAAGCCGGCGCGCGCATCGTCGGGCGCGACCGCGGGCAGGGCAGGGGGCGGCCGCCGCACGATCACCGTCACGACGATCGCCAGCACGGTCAGCGCGATGAGCGCGAGCAGCACCGCCGCCCACGGCGGGCGTCGCCGCGCGCGGGCGACCGGCGCGCGGTGGAGCCGCGTCGTCCCGTCGCCGACGCCGGGATGGACGGCGACGTCGGGCAGCTCGTCGACGGTCGGCGCCCGCGGGATCGGCGGCGGCGCGCGACGCGGCGGCGGCAACGGCTTCACGGTCTCGGTCTGCGGCTCCGGCGCCGGCGCGCGCAGCGGCAGGGCCGACCGCGACGGATCGGTGGCCTTCGGCGCGGGTGCCGTCCGCGCGCCCCGCACCGGCTCCGCCGCGGG
>DASZXE010000224.1:0-11234 GCA_035546475.1 Kofleriaceae bacterium | reverse complement strand
GCCCGGCCGCGGCCCGGCGGCGGCCACGGCCACGACGACGGCGCGGGCGAATTCTTGCCCGCCCGATCGGCGGGGCCGAGCATGCCGGCATGGCCTCTCCCGATCGACGGCGCCAGCGCAGCCCCGAGCCGACCCTCGCGTTCCAGTACCAGCTCGCGGCCTGCTGCGCCGACGGCGGCGTCGCCGCGATGGCGATCGCCGACGACGACGGCGTGCCGCTGGCCCAGGCCGGCGCGCTCGACGTCTGCCGCGACGTCCTCGCCCGTGTCGCGGCGGTCGCCTCGCGCATCCAGGCGATCGAGTGGACCGTCCTCGGCGGCGGCCGGCCGTGGGAGGTCTCGATGCGCAAGTTCGCCACCGCGCAGGGCGACCTCGTCGTCTGCGCGATCGGCGGCAGCGCCACCGACCGCCAGCGCGCCGTCGAGCGCGCGGCCGCCGGCGTGACCCGCATCGCCGCCCACCCCGCCTGACCGCCACCGCCGGGCGGCGGACGCGATGGTGTCGTCCGCCGGGCATGACGGTCCGACCGTGCCGCCGCCGTGTTGAAGCCGTGCATCGGCCTGGCCTACGCTCCGTCGCAGTGACCAAGGCCATGGCCCTCACGCTCGCGCTCGTCGGGGTCGCCGTGGTCGGCGCGATCGACTACGTGACCGGCATCGAGGTGCGGGTCTTCCCGCTCTACTTCCTGCCGGTCGCGCTGGCGGCGTGGCGGGTGTCGCGTACCGCCGCCATCGCCGTCGCGACCCTCGCCACCGGGACGTGGACGGTCGCCAACCAGATCGCCGGCCGCCACTACGCGCACGCCTACGTGTGGCCGATCAACGTCGGCACCCAGCTCGTGTCGTTCCTCGTCATCGGCCTCCTGGTCGCCGAGCTGCAGCACCGCCTGCGGCTCGAGCGCGACCTCAGCCGGCTCGACGCGCTGACCGGGCTGCCGAACCGCCGCGCGTTCGTCGAGCGCAGCGGCATCCTGCTGGCGCTCGCCCGCCGCGCGCGACGGCCGATCACGGTCGCCTACCTCGATCTCGATCACTTCAAGCAGGTGAACGATCGGCGCGGCCACCAGGCCGGCGATCGCGTGCTCGCGCGCACCGCCGAGGCGGTCCAGGGCGCGTGCCGCTCGACGGATCTGCTCGCCCGCCTGGGCGGCGACGAGTTCGCGCTGCTCTTGCCCGACACCGACGTGGCCGGCGCCGGCATCGTCCTCGAGCGGGTGCGGGCGGCGGTGGCGGCGACCATGCGCGCGGACGGCGACCCGTGCACCGCCAGCATCGGCGCGGCCGCGTACGTGCGCGCGCCCGGCGCCGTCGAGGAAGCGATCGCGGGCGCCGACGCCGTGATGTACCGCGCGAAGCTCGCCGGCAAGGACCGCGTGCACGTCGAGGTCATCGACGAGCCGCCCGCGCGCGCCGGCGACGAGCCGGACGGCGGCACCGATCGGCGCTGACCGGCCGGCGCCGCGAGATGCTGGGAGCTCCAAGGATCCCGGCGTCCGGCGCGCGCTGCAAGTTGCCATCGCGGTCGGGTCTCAGTTCTCGTTGTTGCGGGCGGCGGCGCGGTCGCCCGCGCGGGTGAACAGCGACGGCGCCGCGCGCGACGTCGACTCCATGCCCCGGACGCGCGCCGCGCCGATGCCGCCCGGCCCGGGCAGGACGCGCGCGACCAGCCCGAGCAGGTCCTGGCCGAGCGATGGCGCCAGGCCGTAGAGCCGCGCCGCGAGCGCCGCCTGCAGGCCGAGCACGACCTCGGCGTCGCCGTGGCGCAAGGCGGAGACGATCCGGTGCGCCGCCCGCTCGGCGGAGATCGCCGTCAGCGGGTTCGAGCCCGCGATCGCGAACCAGGCGTGCTCGTCGCGGTGGCGCCCCTTGAACAGCGCCTGGCGCGTGCTGCCGGTCCGCATGAGCCCGGGGATGACGGTCGTGACGCGGATGCCCTCCTTCGCCAGCTCGACGCGCAGCCCCGACGACAGCCCGACGAGCGCGAACTTGCTGGCGGTGTACGGCAACAGGTGCGGCGCGGGCAGCTTGCCGCCGATCGACGCGATGTTGACGATGCGGCCGGCCTTGCGCTCGCGCATGTCGGGCAGCACCGCGAGGATGAGCTCGAGCGGCGCCCAGAAGTGCGTGCGCATCGCCTCGTCGTGATCGCCGATCGTCATCAGCTCCATCGGGCCGACCTCGATCACGCCGGCGTTGTTGACGAGGACGTCGATCGGCCCGAGCCGCGCGCGCACCGTCTCGATGAGGTCCACGACCTGGCCCGGCCGGGTGATGTCGCACGACAGCGCGAGCACGGTGCCGCGCGGGGCGAGGTCGTCGTGGGCGCGCTGGAGCTCGGCGGCGTCGCGCGCGCAGATGGCGACGCGGGCGCCGCAGGCGAGCAACTGGCGGGCGAGCACGAGCCCGAGGCCGCGCGAGCCTCCGGTCACCAGCACGACCTTGTCGTGGAGGTCGTAGGCGTGTGCCTCGCGCCACAGCGCACGCGCCGCGAGCGCGGCGGCAGCTCCGATCAGGTAGCGGGCCTTCATGATCGACTCTGGCCGCGGCCTCCGGCGATGCAAAGCGGCGCGTCGGCCCGCGCGCGAGAGCACAGGCGTGCGCTCCGGCTCGTCGGCGCCGGGCGCCAGCGCCGCGCGCGGGCCGTGGCGCAGCGCGGCGGCCGGAATGCAGCTTGCAAACGCTGTCGCGCATGGCGCGCAGGCACCTCCCCGTCGTCGGCCGCTGGCCGGTGGCACGCCAGGTCGCGGAGCGGGATGCGCGGGGCCTCGACGGCACCGCCCGATCGCCGCGCACCGACGGCCTTCGCCCTCGCACCGAGCAGGCCGACCGCGTCGTCCGCTCGGTCTGCCCCTACTGCGGCGTCGGCTGCGGCCAGCTCGTCTACGTCCGCGACGGCAAGATCACCGACATCGAGGGCGACCCCGACTCGCCGATCTCCGAGGGCTGCCTGTGCCCGAAGGGCGCGGCGACGACGCAGCTCGTGACCGGCGACCACCGCGAGCGCCGCGTGCTCTACCGGCGGCCGCACGGCACCGCGTGGGAGACGCTGCCGCTCGAGACCGCGATGGACATGGTCGCCGAGCGAGTCGCCCGCACGCGCGAGGAGACCTGGCAGGAGAAGCTCGACTCCGGCGAGGGCGTGCAGCGCACGCTCGGCATCGCCCACATCGGCGGCGCCACCCTCGACAACGAGGAGAACTACCTCATCAAGAAGCTCTACACCGCGCTCGGCATCGTGCAGGTCGAGAACCAGGCGCGCATATGACATAGCTCCACGGTCCCCGGTCTGGGGATCTCGTTCGGACGCGGCGGCGCGACGACGTTCCAGCAGGACCTGGCCAACGCCGACTGCATCCTCATCCAGGGCTCGAACATGGCCGAGTGCCACCCCGTCGGGTTCCGCTGGGTGATGAAGGCCAAGGCGCGCGGCGCGACGATCATCCACGTCGATCCGCGCTACACGCGCACGAGCGCGGTCGCCGATCTGCACGTGCCGCTGCGCGCCGGCACCGACATCGCGTTCCTCGGCGGGCTCATCCGGTACGTGATCGAGCACGAGCGCTACTTCCGCGACTACCTCGTGCCGTACACCAACGCGGCGACGATCATCGGCGACGAGTACCGCGACACCGAGGATCTCGACGGCCTGTTCAGCGGTTACAGCGAGGGCAAGTACGACCCGAAGACGTGGCAGTACGAGGGCATCGACGTCGTCCCGGCGTCGGGCCACAAGGAGATCGTCGCCCAGCTCGGCGCCGGCAAGCCCGGCAAGAAGATGGACCGCGTCGTCGACGAGCACCGCGACGAGACGCTCCAGCACCCGCGCTGCGTCTTCCAGCTCGTGCGCCGCCACTTCGCGCGCTACACGCCGGAGGTCGTCGAGCAGGTGTGCGGCGTGCCGCCGGAGCGCTTCCTCGAGATCGCCGAGCTGCTCTGCCGCAACTCGGGCCGCGAGCGGACGAGCGCGATCTGCTACGCCGTCGGCTGGACGCAGCACTCGATCGGCGTGCAGTACATCCGCGCCGCCGCGATCCTCCAGCTCCTGCTCGGCAACATCGGCCGGCCCGGCGGCGGCATCATGGCGCTGCGCGGCCACGCGTCGATCCAGGGCTCGACCGACATCCCGACGCTGTTCAACCTGCTGCCCGGCTACCTGCCGATGCCGCACCAGGTGCACGCGCAGAGCCTCGACGAGTACCTGAAGTCGCACACCGCCGACAGCGGCTGGTGGAGCGAGATGCCGAAGTACGTGGTGTCGCTCCTGAAGGCGTGGTTCGGCGTCGCGGCGACGAAGGACAACCAATTCCTCTATCCGCGGCTGCCGCACCTGTCCGGCGACCACTCGCACCTGGCGACGATCGCCGACATGGCGGACGGCCGCGTGCGCGGATACTTCGTCATGGGCGAGAACCCGGTGGTCGGCACCGTCGGCGGACCGCTGCAGCGCAAGGGCCTCCGCAAGCTCGACTGGCTGGTCGTGCGCGACTTCGCGCCGACCGAGACCGCCGAGTTCTGGCGGGTCGCGCCCGAGATCGAGCGCGGCGAGGTGAAGACCGAGGAGATCGCGACCGAGGTCTTCTTCTTCCCGGCGGCGGCCCACACCGAGAAGGACGGCTCGTTCACCAACACGCAGCGGCTCCTGCAGTGGCACCACGCGGCGATCGAGCCGCAGGGCGACACCCGCAGCGAGCTGTGGTTCATGTACCACCTCGGCCGCCGCCTCAAGGCGCGCTACGCGTCGTCGCACGGCGACCGCGACCTGCCGATCCGCGCGCTGACGTGGGACTACCCGACGCACGGGCCGCTCGACGAGCCGAGCGCCGAGGCGGTGCTGCGCGAGATCAACGGCTGGGAGCTCGCGAGCGGCCGGCCGGTCGGCGGCTTCACCGAGCTGAAGGACGACGGCTCGACCGCCAGCGGCTGCTGGCTGTACGCCGGCTGCTACCAGGACGGCGTCAACCAGCCGGCGCGCCGCAAGAGCGCGCGCGAGCAGGGGCCGGTGGCGCCCGAGTGGGGCTGGGCGTGGCCGGCCAACCGGCGGCTCCTCTACAACCGCGCGTCCGCCGATCCGGACGGCCGGCCGTGGAGCGAGCGCAAGCGGTACGTCTGGTGGGACCCGGCGCAGGGCAAGTGGACCGGCGAGGACGTCCCCGACTTCATCGCGGACCGCCCGCCCGGCTACCGGCCCGGGAAGGACGCCCACGGCCTCGCGGCCCTGCGCGGCGACGCGCCGTTCATCATGCAGTCGGACGGGCGCGGCTGGCTGTTCGCGCCGAGCGGCATCATCGACGGCCCGCTGCCGACGCACTACGAGCCCGAGGAGTCGGTGATCGCCAATCCGCTCCATGGCCAGCAGTGCAATCCAGCGCGCCGCGAATGGCGACGTGCGGACAATCCGTATCACGCGGCCGCGCGCGACCGGCGGTTCCCGTACATACTGACCACGTTCCGGCTGACCGAGCACCACACCGCCGGCGGCATGTCGCGCTGGCTGTCGTGGCTGTCGGAGCTGCAGCCGGCGCTGTTCTGCGAGGTCTCGCCGGAGCTGGCCGCCGAGCTCGGCCTCGAGCACACCGGCTGGGCGACGATCCGCACCGCGCGCGCCGAGGTCGAGTGCCGCGTGCTGGTGACGAGGCGCATCCGGCCGCTGGTCATCGGCGGGACCGTGCAGCACCAGCTCGCGGTGCCGTACCACTTCGGCGGGATCGGCCGCGTGCGCGGCGACGTGGTCAATGACCTGTTCGAGCTGGTCATCGATCCGAATGTCCACATCCCGGAGAGCAAGGTCACGACTGCCAACATCGTGCCCGGGCGGCGGTCGCGCGGCCGCACGGCGGCGGTCGACGGGCCGTTCGCGATCGCCGGCCGCGATCCGGGCCCGGACGCGCTGGTGAAGCGCGACCTGCCGGGCGTCGGCCAGACGTCGCCGGCGCCGAAGCGCGTCGAGAAGGAGTCATGATGCCGACGACCGTCGGGTTCTTCACCGACACCACGCTGTGCATCGGCTGCAAGGCGTGCGAGGTGGCGTGCAAGCAGTGGAACCAGCTCCCCGACGACGGCTTCCGGCTGACCGGCATGTCGTACGACAACACCGCCGCGCTCGGCGCGTCGACGTGGCGGCACGTGACGTTCGCCGAGCGGCCCGCCGAGGCGGGGGCCGGCGCCGCGCGGATCGCGTGGAAGATGATGTCGGACGTCTGCAAGCACTGCGAGCGGGCCGGCTGCCTCGAGGCGTGCCCGACCGGCGCGATCCTGCGGACGGAGCACGGCTCGATCTACGTGCAGCCGGACGTGTGCAACGGCTGCGGCTACTGCGTGCCGGCCTGTCCGTTCGGCGTCATCGCCCGCCGCGACGACGACGGGCGCGCCGCCAAGTGCACGCTCTGCTACGACCGGCTGCAGGGCGGGCTCGAGCCGGCGTGCGCGAAGGCGTGCCCGACCGACTCGATCCAGTTCGGGCCGCTCGACGAGCTGCGGGCGCGCGCGGCCGAGCGGGCCGCGGCGCTGCGCGAGCGCGGCAGCCGGGTCCGGCTCTACGGCGAGGACGCCGCCAGCCAGCCGGGCACCGGCGGCCTGCACGCGTTCTTCCTGCTCGCCGACGAGCCGGAGGTCTACAACCTGCCACCGGCGCCGGTGGTGCCGACGCGCGGCGCCGGCCGGTCGTGGCTGGCGGCGGCCGCCGGCGCGGTCGGCATGCTCGCGCTCGCCGCCGGCTCGATGCTGCTCGGAGGCCGCCGATGAACCCGCCGGCGCGCGGCGACGGCCGCAACCTCGATCGCCGCCTCGTCGACGAGCGCGGCGAGGGGGCGACGTTCGAGGTCTCGGAGCCCGACGCGGCGTGGCCGGTCGCACCGGACGCCACGCCCGAGGTCGGTCCGGACGCCGGGCCGGACGCCGGGCCGGACGGCGCGACCGCGACGCCGTCCGACACCTACTACGACCTGCCGGTCGTCAAGGCCGCGCCGTGGAAGGGCTTCATCCCCGCCTACTTCTACCTGGGCGGCCTCGCCGGCGCGGCGGCGACGCTGGCGGCGGCCGCGGAGCTCGCCGGCGATCACGCCCGCGCGCGCGACCTCCACTGGATCGCGGCGCTCGGCGACGCCGCCGGCGCCGTCTGCCTCGTCGCCGACCTCGGCCGCCCCTCGCGCTTCCACTACATGATGCGCGTCTTCCGGCCGACCTCGCCGATGAACCTGGGCACCTGGATCCTGTCGGGGGCCGCCTTCACCGGTGGCCTCGCGCTGCTGCGGAGCCTGCGCGGGCGGCGCGGCCCGGGCGTGGTCGGCGTGGCGAGCGCGGTCACCGGCTCGATGCTGTCGACGTACACGGGCGTGCTGGTCGGCAACACGGCGATCCCGGTGTGGGCCTCGACGCGGCGCCGCCTGCCGGTCTGGTTCGCGGCCTCGTCGGCGGCATCGCTCGCCTCCCTGCTCGAGGTCGTGCGCGGCAGCGCGCCTCGCCCGTACAGCGTGCTCGCGAAGGCGGCCGAGGTGGTCACCACGGTCGCCGTCGAGCGCGCCGCCGCCACCGCCGGCGTCGACCGTCCCCTGCGGACCGGACGCTCGGGCCGCATGTGGCGAGGCGCGAAGTGGCTCGGCCTCGCCAGCCTCGCCGCCACCGTGCTGCGCCGCCCGCGGCTGGCCGGCGTGCTGGGCACCGCCGCCGCGCTCCTCGGCCGCTTCGCCATCGTCGACGCCGGCCAGGCCAGCGCCGCCGACCCGCGGGCCACCTTCGAGCCCCAGCGGCGCGCGGCGGCGCGGCGCGCCTGACGCGGCGGTCACGCGCGCGGGTTCGTCGTCGCCTGACGCGCCTCGAGCTGCTTCACCTCGCGGAAGCGGTCGTCGAGCTCGCGCGCGCGGTCGTCGCCGAGCGCCTTCATGGCGGCCGGGAAGACCTCGCTCTCCTCGAAGTCGACGTGACGCTGCACCAGCTCGACGAGGCGGTCGAACCCGCTCACCCACGTCGGGCTACCGATCGACTCCGCGTCGATCAGCTTGATCTGCGACTCGAGCGTCGACGCCTCGCCCTCGTGGCGGTCGGCGAACGCGCGCGTCTCGGCGTGCTCGCGCAGCGCCGGGTAGACGATCCGCAGCTCGCCCTTCTCGTGCGAGAGCAGCTCCTTGCGGATCTCCGGCCACAGCTCGGCCCGCTTGTCGGCGTCCTTCTGCACGCGGCGGAGCAGCGCCGATACGGCGCCGTGCTGCTCCATCAGCGTCCTGAACACGCCGTGCACGCCCTTCACGGTCGCCTTCACCGCCTTCACCGCCTCCATACCCTTGCTCATCATCTGATCCGTGCGATTGGGCATCTCGGTATCTCCTTCTGTGTGATGGAGGAGGAAGGCTGCATCCGATGTGCCACCGGAGCCGGTTCGGTGGCGAAAGCGGGTCACGCGAGCGTGGGCGGCCACCATTCCGTTGCAGCACGCGGCGCCCGGCGAGACGCTCGGCCGATGACGACGCGCGCACCCGGAACCCTCTTCGCGATCGGGCTGGTCACCGCGTGCACGTCGGGTGGCTCCGCGGGCGACGACGCCGCGCGGCCGCCCGACGGCAGCACGCGCCTCGACGCGCCCGGCGACGTCGACGCGGCGGGCAGCGACCTCGACGCGCCGGTGAAGACCGACGCCGGCCCGTCGGAGCTCGACGTCTACCAGAGCGGCGCGCGGCTCAAGATGCGCGTCGGCACCACGCCCGACGGAGCGAAGACGTTCCTCGGCTGGCGCGACACCATGCGCGACGAGGACTGCGCGTTCGCGATCGCGGCCGACGGCGCGCAGCGCTGTCTGCCCGGCGCCGCGGCGACCTACACGACCGACCTGTTCTGGGGCGACGCCGCGTGCACGACGGTCCACCTCGCCACCACCGCCGCCGGTTGCCCGGTGGTGAGCGGCTATGCGCGCGGCGTGACCACCTGCGCGCCGTTCCGCTTCACCGTCTACTCGCTCGGCGCGCACTACACCGGCAGCGTCTACGTGAAGAGCGGCGCCGTCTGCACGCTCTACACGGGCCAGGCCGAGTACTACCTGCTCGGCGCCGAGGTCCCCGCCGACAGCTTCGTCGAGGCGACCGAGTCGCTCGAGTAGCTCAGGCCGCCCAGGCGTGGGGCAGCGAGGCCTGCGCGGCGGCGGCGCGCCGCTCGACGCAGCCACCGAACCAGGCGCCGATGACCTCGGCGACCTTGCCGGCGGCCGCGGGGTTGTCGAGGCTCGCGGTGCCGGTCACCAGGTGCGTCGTGGTCGGCGCCGCGAGCAGGCGGGCCGCGCGGCAGTGCGACGCGACGACGAAGCCGTCCCTGGCACCGGCGACGAACAGCACGGGGCACTGGACCTGTTCGCGCGTGTCACGCGGCAGCTCGGTGCGCGCGCCGCAGGCGACGACGCCGAGCAGCTCGCCGGCGCGAGGCGCCGCGATGATCGCCGCCGCGGCGCCGGTGCCGGTGCCGACCAGCCCGATCGGCAGCCGCGCGCAACGGTTCCGCCGGCGCAGCCACGACACGATCGCGGCCGTGCGCTCGACGAGCGACCCGCGGTCGAAGCGCAGGTGACGGATGAGCCGGTCGAGCGCGACCTCGTCGGCGTCGTACGGGTTGCAGATCAGCGTGCCGAAGCCCTCGCGCGCCAGCGTCGCGGCGAGCGCGCGGTCGCGGCCGCTGCTGCGCGTGGGACCGAGGCCCTCGACGAGGGCGACGACGCCGCGCGGCGTCCGGGGCATCGTGAGCTCGCCGACCACCTGCACCGGACCCGCGTCCACGAGCACCGACGTCTCTTCGATATCGCAGACGAGGTCCTGCACGTTCACCCCACCTGCCCGCGTGTCTTCGTTGCGCTCATGTCGGGAGCTAAGGCACGGCGCGTGCCACCGACGGTTCACGAGGAGAAACGCGACGATGCGTCGACGGGCGCATTCGCTCGCTGTGCGCGCACCAGGCCTTCACGCCCGGCGTCGGCCATGTCCGCGACTCCTCGTCGGGCTGCCGTGCGTGCGCGACCACCCCGCCGAGCGGGCCGGCTGCGAGGCGGGCGCGTGCACGGAGCGGCGCCGGCGCCACGATCGGACGTGCTGGTCGTCCGGGACGCGGACGCTTGCGGACGTCGCGCCTGGCGCGCCCTGCGCGCCCGTCGCGTGTGGGTGCGGGTCAGGCCGTCAGCGCATGAACCGCTCGTCGAGCGCCCGCGGCGAAGCCGATGCGGCCTCCGCTAGATCATCGGCAGTCCGCGCGCCTTGCCGAGCGGGAAGGCCGCGTCGAGCCGGCGGATCGCCGCGTCGTCGAGCACGAGGTCGCCGGCCGCCGCGTTCTCCGCCGCGCGCGCCGCGTGGCTCGTCTTCGGGATGGCGAACACCGACGCGCGGCGGGTCAGGAACGCGAGCGCCTCCGCGTGCGACACGCCGCGCGGGAAGTTGCCCGAGCCGAACGGGCTGTACGCGACGACCGCGACCTCGTGCGCCTCGCACCACGGGAGGACCCGGTGCTCGATCGCGCGCTCGCGCAGGTGATAGAGGACCTGGTTGCACGCGATCCGGCCCGGGCCGGCGATCGCCAGCGCCTCGTCGAGGTCGTCCGCGTCGAAGTTCGAGACGCCCCACGCGCGGATCTTGCCCGCGGCCCGCAGCTCCTCGAAGCCCGCGATCGTCTCCGCCAGCGGCTCGTCGCCGCGCCAGTGCAGGAGGTAGACGTCGAGGTGGTCGGTGCCGAGCCGGCGCAGGCTGCGCTCGCACGCCTTCACCGTGCCGGCGCGCGACGCGTTGCGCGGCATCACCTTCGACACGAGGAAGACCTCGTCGCGCCGGCCGGCGATCGCGCGCCCGACCAGCTCCTCGACGCGACCGCTGCCGTACAGCTCCGCCGTGTCGACGTGCGTCGCGCCGTGGTCGAGCGCCGCCCGGATCGCGGCGATCGCCTCCTTCGCGTCGTCGCCCTCCATGTTCCACGTCCCGATGCCGATCACCGGCACCTCGACCTCGAGCGGACCGAACCTTCGCCTGCGCATGCCTGATGGTGGCCGGACCCGCCGGCGAAGTCGATCGGCGGGGCCGCGACTCGACGGGGATTCAAGGTGTTGGCGAGGCGCGGGAAGCGAATTCAAAGAGAATCTGGCCCTTCCGGGTTTCGGGTGGCTCCTCGACGAGCGGCGTAGCGGTCGCCGCCTGACCGTGTCGGGCGATACGCTGCCGGGGTGCGCGACACCGACCTGTACCGCCAGCTCCTGGGCCTGACCTCTCCGTGGACCGTCGA
>DASZXE010000223.1:0-6166 GCA_035546475.1 Kofleriaceae bacterium | reverse complement strand
GGTCGTCGTCGAGGAGCCGACGTTGCCGGCGGAGTCGGCGACGCGGAGGGACAGGGTGTGGGTGCCGCGGGTGAGGGGGGCGGTGGGGCTGCCGGCGGCCGGGGCGCCGGCGGCCGAGGAGCCGGCGGGGGCGGGGCCGGGCAGGGGCAGGGAGATGGACTCGCTGGTGCTGTCGAAGATGCCGTCGACCGTCGTGCCGAGCTGCCAGGGGCCGTCGTCGATGGAGTAGGCGAGCTCCGTGATGATCGAGAGCTCGTCGTCGACGGTGGCAGTCGCCTTGCCGTCCTTGACGGTCAGGCCGGTGATGGTCGGACGGGTGTTGTCGATCACGAACAGCGTCGACGTCCGCGACGACTCCAGCGCGCGGTCGGGCGAGTTGGCCATGGCGTCCGACGACGTCACGCGCAGGCGGTACCAGCCGTCCGGGAAGGTCTCGGTGTTCCAGTCCCAGTTCGTCGCGGTCAGCGGCGGCTTGCCGGTCTGCAGCGTGCGCCAGTCGGCGTCGCCGTCGCGGCGGACCTGCAGCACGTACGAGGTGTCGTCGTTGTCGGGATTGTCGACCGTCCACTTCACCTTGTAGATCGGCGAGCGCGGCTTGGCGCCCGCGTCCTTCAGCGTCGGCTGCGTCTCCTTCGTGCCGAGCTCGACGGTGACCTGGTTCACCTCCGTCGCCGTGTTCTGCGGCAGGTAGTAGGCCACCACCCGGCGGACCGCCGCGCCGTCGGGCAGCGCGACCCGGAACTGCAGGTAGCGGCCGGGCGGCGAGGCGATCGGCCCGCCGGAGCTGTCGCCGCCGGCGGGCGAGACCTTCGACGGCGCGGCCCAGCTCGACCAGCCGACGTCGGGCTTGGCGGTGTTGCCGCTGCGGGTCTCGACCGTGACCTTGCCGCTGCCCTGCCACATGATGCGGCCGAAGCGCGACGGCGACTTGGCGTCGTAGACGTCGCTGACGTAGGTCGCGTCGGACGCCTTGCCCTTCACGCGGTAGAGGCCCGCGGTGTCGTCGGTCGTGAAGGCGAGCTGCTTGCCGTCCCAGAAGACCTGGGCGACCGCGCGCTCGTCGACGTCGAGCGCGGTCGCGACCTCGTCGTCCGGCTCGATGAGGTAGATGCGGCCCTTGTCGGCGGCGGCGGCGTAGATGGAGCCGGTCGCGCCGTCGACGGCCAGCGAGGTGAAGTAGGTCTGCGTCAGGGCGTGGAGCTGCTCGAGCCGGCCGTCGTTGTCGACGCGGAAGAGGGCGCCCTTGCCCTTGCGCGCGCCCTTGCGGCCGCCGTCGACGGCGGGGATGTCCTTGTCGGCGCCGGGCGCGGTGCCGACGTCGGGCAGCTTGGCGGGCTGGCCCTTCGGCTCGGTCGGCTCCTCGACGGACTCGACCTGGGTCGCGCTCTTGCCGGGCCCGGTCGAGGTGTCGGTGATGTCGTTGGCGGCGACGACCATGGCGCCGCCGACCGCGGCGATCGCGGGGACCTCGTTGCCGGCGAAGTCGGCCATCGCGCGCGTCGTCCCCGACCTGGGGTCGTAGCGGAAGACGAGCGCGCGCTCGCTGGTGCCGAACCAGATCGCGCCGTCGGCGGCGACCGCGATGGCGGTGACCCGCTTGTCCTTGGTCTCGAACACGACCTTGGCGTGGCCGGCCTTGTCGATCGACCACAGCTTGCCGTCGGGGCCGGTGCCGGCGTAGAGGAGGCCGTCGGAGCCGGCGGCCAGCGACCAGACGGTCTCGGCGCCGGCGAGGGTCGCGAAGGCGGTCGCCTTGCCGGAGGCGACGTCGAGCTTCCACACCTTGTCGGACGGCATCGCGCCGGCGTAGACGGCGCCGCCCTGCTCGGCGAGCGCGACAGTCGCGATGGTGCCGGCGATGGCGGTCACCTTCGAGGTCTTCGCGCCCTCGACCTTGTAGATGGTGCCATGGTCGTCACTGCCGATCAGGATCGTGCCCGACGTGAGGCGCAGTGAGGACCAGACGCCGTCGCCGGCGAGCTCGACCTTGCTGTCGAGGGCCCAGCCGGGGCGCAGCTCGCCGAGCGAGGTGATGAAGGCGTTCTCGGCGTCGCCGGCGTCGAACTGCGTGTACGTCTCGACGGTCCAGGTCGCGGTCACGCCGGCGGTGGCGGGGCGGGCGACGAGGCCCGCGCCGAGCGCGGCGGCGAGGAGCAGGGCGGGGGTGGTGCGACGGGTGAGGCGTGAGATCACGGAGTCTCCTGGGAGCGACGCGGGACGGGCGAACGGGAACGGATCAGGCGAGGCGAGCCCGTCGACGTCGGCGGCGCCACGCGCTGGCCTCGGTCGGGGCGAACGGGAACGACGGCGCGGCCCGGGCACGCGCGGGGAGCGGCGCGCGCAGGCACGCCGCGAGAGGAGGGGCGAGCGGAGGCACGCCGTACGTCAGGGCGCGGCCTTGGGGAGGTCGACGCGGGCGACGAGCGAGGCGGCGCCCTCGAGCACGCGCTTCGACGGGGCGAGCGAGCGGGACAGCGCCCGGAACGCCTCGACGCGCTGGCCGCTCGAGCCGGGGTGCAGCTTGTCCTGCGCGCTCGGCGGCAGGTCGCTCACGCCGATGCCGTCGACGGCCGCGCCCTCGCCCGGCGCCGAGATGGTCACCGCCCACACGTTGCCCGGCAGCAGCCGGCGGAAGGCCGCCAGGAGCTGCGGCAGGTCGTTCGGCGGCGCGGCGTCGAGGCGCGCGGCGTCGCCGGCCGAGACGTCGACCTGCACCACCGTGCCGGCCAGCGAGGCGGGCACGTCGAACGGCACGGTCTCGACGACCTCGACGCCGCCGGCGGTGTTCATGACGACGTCGACCTGGTTGCGCCCGACCTCGAGATCGTTGCGGCGCAGGCGCAGCTCCTTGATCTCGCCGTAGTCGGCGGCGAAGCTGAGGTCGACGTCGAGCCGGATGCGGGTCGCCTTGGTCGGCGTGAACGGGTTGAACGACAGCGCGCCGAGCGCGCGCAGCCCGCGCACGCCGCCGATGATCGACGCGGCGCCGTCCTCGGCATACAGGTAGTCGGTGAACTTGAGGTCGCCGCCGCCCTCGAGCTCGACGAGCGAGTCGATCTTCGCCGTCACGTGGTCGCGGTCGGGCAGGTAGAGGGTCATCGCGTTCATCGCCGCCGAGCCGGCCATCGCCGGCGTCAGGAACTTGTCGTCGATGACCTCGCAGTGGAACTCGACCTTGTCGGCCGCGCCGCCGATCGGCTTGCGGTTGATGTAGATGTCGACCGGCACCATGCGGCTCTTCAGCCGGGTGTCGGCCATGATCGTCGACTGGCGGTCCTGGACGAGCGAGCCGAGCTCGCGCATCGGCGTCGCGATCACGAACGGGAACTGCGCCGACGCGATGACGGTCTGCACCTCCGCCGACGCCACCGGCGCGTAGAACTCGCCCTGCTGGAAGAGCGGGTGGCCGAACGCGAGCACGCTCGGCCCGTCGACGTACGAGACGGTGCCGGTCGCCGCCGCGGACATGTCGCCGCGGATGAGCTCGACGGAGATCGACGCGCCCATCTGGAACTCGGTCGGCCCAAGGCCGGCGTCCTCGGCGCTGCCGCCGCCGCCGGTGCGCATCGGCGCCAGCGGGTAGTCGGCGAACAGCTTCTCGACCTCGGCGAACGCGGGCGCGGTGAAGCCGCCGAGCGCGAGCGGCACCGCCGCGGTCATCGCGCCGTCGGCCATCGGCCGCGCGGGCGCCGCCGGGCGCGGCATCGCCAGCATCCAGTCGCCCTTGGGGCCGCCGAACAGGTCGTCGATCGAGCCGGTCGGCGTGACCTCGTGCCAGTCGGCCATCGTCGAGATCGGCGCGATGGCGCCGGGCGCGCTGCGCCGCCTGGTGTCGAGGCCCTCGTGCTTCATGTACTCGAGCGGCGTGCAGCCGCCGAGCGCGACCTTGTTGAAGGCGAAGCCGTACGAGAACGCGCACGCGAGCTTGCCCTCGATGTAGAGCGGGCTGCCCGACATGCCGCGCCAGAAGCCGAGGACCGCCAGCTTGGGGTCCTCCGACTTGACCAGGATGATGTCCTGGTGGGGCACGAAGTTGCGCTGGACCCCGACGACCTCGAACTCGAACCGCTCCGGCGTCGAGCCCGAGAAGGTGGTCATGCCGTAGCCGACCTGGCCGGGGCGCACCTTCGACAGCGGATAGATCTCGGGTGCAGGGGCGGCGCTCGGGCCGGCGACCGCGGCCGGCGCCAGCGCTCCCCCGAGGACGGCGGCCAGCCCCACCAGGTTCCAGCGTTGCATTGCCCGGGAGAATAGCGGGCGCGCCCGACGGGTGCCACGGTCTTTCGCTGGCGTGACGCGAAGATGCGACACGTGGTGAGGTCGCGACAGGGGGTGACAGCGTGTCAGGTCACGGACGGGGCGCGACCCGTCGCGGGGGCCGCGCGCGGGTCTGGAGCGGGGGGCGGCGGACGCCGGTTCGCCACGGAAATCGCGTGGATCGCGACTACCGGCATTTTGTGTGAAGGATCCGCGCGGGGTCTGTCGCCTAGGGCGTACGGGCATGACGACTGCAGTGGCGGCCAGGGGGCCGCCCCGTCGCGGCCCCTCACCACCCGCACCTTGGCGGAAGGCACCATGAACAACTTCGTCGAGACCTGGAAGAGCATCGCGACGGCCCTGGGGCGCTCCGAGCGCTGGTGTCGGTACATGGCGCAGCGCGCGGCCGACCCCCTGCCCGTGTTCAAGATCGGCGGCATCGTGCGCCTGAACCAGAACGATCTCGAGGACTGGCTGTCGCGGCAGCGCGGCCGGACGCTGGCGCGGCCGGTGCTCGAGGCGCTGATCCAGCCGACGCCGACGCCGCTCAAGCTGATCGCGTGACGGTGGCGGCGCGGGCGCGGGGGCGGCGCGGGCGCGGGGGCGGCGCGGGCGCGGGCGCGGTGGCGGGATGGAGCTACCCGGGCAGGGGCAGGGGCAGGGGCACGGACAAAGATCAGCTCGCCTGGAGGCAGAGCTCGATGCGGGCGACCGAGAGGCTGTCGGAGCTGGGGCCGGCCTTGATGCGGATGAGGACGCCGCTGTCGCCGGGCGAGAGCTCGGCGGTCATGTCGGCGGAGTACCAGCGGTACGGCGCGACGTTGCTCACGAAGTCGGGCTCGGTCCCGTCGACGCCGTCGAAGGTCTGCCAGGTGAAGCTGCCGCTCGCGGTCGTGTTGTAGCTGCGGCCGTAGATCGAGAGCGTCGCCTGCGTGATCGACGACAGCCCGGCGGTCGTCAGCTCGAGGTCGACGAAGTCGCTGCCGTCGAGCTGGAGGCCGCCGCCGCCGAGCGGCACGTCGACGAACGACGGCGTGAAGCCGATCTGGTAGCCGTACGCGCCGGCGTGGTCGCGCGAGTGGTCGGGCAGGCCGTTGACCTCGTAGACGACCTGCGCGGTGCCGCCGCCGCCGGTCCAGCGGATGCGGTACGCGGTGGCGCCGGGCGCGCCGGAGATGCACGGGCCGCCGCTGATGATCGGCGGGCGCGCGTCGATCGCGGCGTCGACGGTGGCGTCGATCGGGTGCGCGTCGACCACCCGCGCGTCGAGGACCGCGGCGTCGAGCGCGGCCGCGTCGCCGTCGCCGGGCCCGTGGCCGTCGAGGACGGCGGCGTCGTCGTGGGCGCCGCTGCCGTCGTCATCGCCGTGGCTGCCGGCGGCGCAGCCGGCCGCGCACGCCGCAAGCGCGACGGAGATCACGGCCACCAGCCCGTTCGCGGCACGCATCGGGGTCGGTTCTACCGCGGCGACCCACGCCGCGTCACGGCCGAGGTCGCCGTGGTAGACACCCGCCCCATGGCTGTACCCGTACGCGAGCTGCGCGGACCGATCCGCGCGCTGTTCTCCGATGTCGACGGCACCCTGACGACCGGGGGCCGCGTCGAGGCCGCGACCCACGCGGCGCTCGAGGCGCTGGGCGACAGCGGCGTGCCGATCGTGCTCGTCACCGGCCGCCCGGCCGGCTGGGGACAGGCGCTGATGGCGATGGCGCGGCTGGCGGCGGTCGTCACCGAGAACGGCGGCGTGACCTGGATGCACGATGGCCGCCGGATGACGAAGACGTACGGCGTACCCGCGCAGTCGGTGCCCGAGTGGCGCCGCCGCATGTACGAGGCGGTCGCCGAGGTCGCGCACAAGGTGCCGGGCGCGCGGCTGTCGGCCGACAGCAAGTACCGCGAGGTCGACCTC
>DASZXE010000222.1:0-2891 GCA_035546475.1 Kofleriaceae bacterium | reverse complement strand
CGGCCTCGCCGTGCCCGGCCGCGCCCTGGCCGACGACGGCCCGCAGGCCACCAGCAGCGCCGACGCGCCCGCCGCCGACGGCGACGGCGGCGTCGTCGAGAAGGCGGAGCTGACCGTCGCGCCCGGCAAGCGGCCGATCCGCGCGGTGTCGATCGACAACCCGCTCGGCGACGTCCGCATCGAGGGCAACGACGGCACCGCGGTCACGATCGTGAGCATCAAGCACGCCCCCGACGCCGACACGCTCGAGCGCCTGCGGGTCACGCTCGTCCCCGATCCCGACGGCACCGTGCGGCTCACCTCGGCGCTCGGCGACAGCCGCGAGCGCCCGCCCGCCGAGCTCGGCGCCATCCGCATCGACCTCGTCGTCCGCGTGCCCCACGGCGCGAAGGTCGAGGGCCGGGTCGGCCACGGCCGCCTCGAGGCGAAGGACCTCGACGCCGGCGCCGAGCTCGACGCCGGCACCGGCGACATCGTGGTCTCCAACGTGGCCGGCGGCGTGCTCGCCCGCTCCGTCGAGGGCGACCAGCACTTCGCGCGGGTCTTCGGCGACCTCGACGCCCACGCGCTCGACGCGCAGCTCGAGCTCGACACCGTGCGCGGCCAGAACCTGACCGCGCAGGTCTACAAGGGCGCGATCGACGGCCGTCACCTGGCGTCGCGCCGCGTGCGGCTGACGGCGGTCCACGGCGACATCACGCTCGCCACCGAGGCGCAGCCCGGCCAGTCGATCGTCGTCGCCAGCCTCGACGGCTCGGTCAACGTCACCGTGCACGGCCAGGGTCGCGTGCGCGTGCGCGCGCGCGCGGGAGGCACGCTCACGCTCGCCGGCGCCGCGCCGGCCCGCGACCGCTGGGTCGAGCAGCAGTACGGCGCCGGCCGCGCGTCGGGGGCGATCCAGTTGCAGTCGCGCTACGGCGACGTCAGCTTCAGCCTGTTCGACGACGTCACGCCGCCCTGACGGCGGTGAACGCGGCTTGGCCCGGCGGCCCTCGCCGGCACCCGCCGGATCGGCTGGCTTGACCCTCGCGGCCGACGACCCCATGCTGGGACCCTCATGCGCGCGAGGCCGAGCCGATGACCACCGCGACCGCCACCGCCACGTCGCGGGTGCTCGAGTATGCCCGGCAGGTGGTGGAGTACGTGCAGCGGGCGATCGGCCTCGAGCTCGCCTACGACAGCGACACGCTGCCGCTGCTCGATCACTACCTGCGGTCGGTACCGGCCGGCGAGCCGGCGGCGGTCGAGCTGATCGCGACGACGTCGGGCGCGTACTTCGGCGAGGTGGTGCGGCGGCGGCTCGGCGGGCGCTGGGACACGTCGTCGGACGACGCGACCGAGTGGCGGGTCGTGCTGACGACCGGCGTGAACTTCTCGCCGGCCGGCTTCGTGGCGGCGGCGATCGTGCGGGCGGAGCTCGACGACCTCGACACCGCGATCGACGCGCCGCCGCGCATGCGGCCGTACCTCGAGCAGACGCTGGCGCGGATGGGCGAGGTGACGCTCGACGACTACTACTCGCTGTGCGGGCGGCTCGACACCCTCGAGCACGTGCACGAGGTGCTGGTGGCGGTGGCGGCGCAGATGCTGGGCAAGCGCGGGCCGGGGGACCTGGCGGGCAGCGAGCTCAGCGAGGACGATGTCGTGCGGGCGAGCGGCAGCGAGGATGTCGTCCCGCCGCCGCGTGGGGCGGACGCCGAGGCGGAGGAGGAGGAGGACGACGACACGGAGGACGGGCTCGACGAGGTCGACGACACCGAGGACGGGGCCGGCCGGCCGGCCGATGACGATGACGACGACGGCGACACGGTCGACGACGCGCCGGCCGAGGGCCGCCACCGGCTGAACTGAGCGCGCGGGCACGGCCGCGGGCGCGGGCAGGGCGACGGGCACGAACGGGCACGGGGGAGGGGCTGGATCGGCGTGCGGGGCCGGTGGTACATCCGCGGGCATGGCTCGTGCGCGTGCGCCGTCGCAGAACGCCTACCGGGGGCAGGTGGGCGCGACCCGGACCGCGTCCATCCACGTCAGCGTGCCGGTCGTCCGGCCGGACGGACAGCCCGACACCGCGATCCTGGCGGCCCGCGTCCACGTCGCGGTCGACGTCGTCGCCGACCCGGAGCTGGGCGACCGCCTGCTCGACGACGACCCCGAGCGCGCGCTCAACGTCGTCCGCGATCCGGACGGCCGCGCGATCGTGCTGTCGGTGCCGGTCGTCTATCACGACCCGGCCGCGGCGATCTTCGTGCTGGTCGCCGGCGCCGGCGACCGCCACCGCGAGCTGGAGCTGCGCTCGAAGCTGCTCGCCGACCTCGCCGCCGACACCGGCGCGCCGGTGCCCGCCTACGTGCGCGACGGCGCCGTCGTCTTCGGCGCCGCCGGCCTGCGCGCCCACCTCGAGCAGCTCGCCGAGCGCTCGCTCGCCAGCCAGCGCGCCGCCGACCAGGGCCGCGAGCTCGAGCGCGAGCGCACCACCGGCGATCGCCGCCGCGCCGAGCTGACCGGCCGCGAGGCGGAGCTCGATCGCCGCGCCTCCGCGGTGAGCGACCGCGCGCGCGAGCTCGACCGCCGCGCCGGCGACCTCGACGGCCGCGAGGCGACGATCGCCGCCCGCGAGGCGGACGTCGAGGGCCAGGAAGCCGACCTCGCGCGCCGCCAGCACGAGATGGAGGCGGCCCACGCTGACCTCGCGCGGCGCTGGCAGGAGCTGGAGCAGCTCCGCGCCGACGTCACGCTGCGCTCGAGCGCGCTCGACCAGGCGCTCGAGCACGCGCGCACCAACCCGATCCCGATCATGCGCGCGGAGCCGGCGGCCCGGCCGGCCCGCACGTCGGAGCCGCCCGCCGTCGTCGTCATCCCGCCGCGGGTGACGCGCGGCAGCCAGCCTCCGG
>DASZXE010000221.1:0-7431 GCA_035546475.1 Kofleriaceae bacterium | reverse complement strand
CGAACGACAGCCGCAGCGGCCCGCCGGCGGTCGCCACCACCGCGTCCCCGGCCAGGCTCGTGCGCCGCAGCCGCCAGGTGCCGTCGATCCAGTAGAGGCCCGCGTCGGCGGCGCCGCCGATGCAGGCGCCGCGCGACAGGTCCGCCTCGAGCCGGTGCATCGCCAGCGTCACCACGTGCACGCGCAGCAGGCCGTCGTCGGTCTGCACGACGAGCCACGAGCTCGTGCTCGCCGCCAGCACCTGGCGGATCGGCGCCGGCAGCTCGACGGTCGTCGCGCGGCCGTCGGACAGCCGGATGATCGTCAGCTCGCGCCCGCCGACCGCCGCGGTCCACAGGAAGCGCAGCGCGCCGCTCTGGCCGAGCAGCCGGGGCGGCGGAGGCAGCGGCAGGTGCAGCCGCGCCATCACCCGGCGGCTGATCAGGTCGACGATCTCGTTGCGCTGCGCGGTCACCACCAGCGCCTGCTGCTGCTCCATCGGCGCGACGTCGACCGGCGGCGCGCTGGTGTCGAGCGCGTGGACGTCGATCGCGTCGTCGAGGAAGCGGGCGAGCGCGATCGAGGGACCGGCCGGCAGCCACAGGACCGCGCGGTTCTCGACGACGGCGGCGACCCGGGCGCCGCTCGCGACCGTGCGGCGGCCGAGCACGGTGAGCGTCGCCAGCTCGTGGGTGAACAGCTCGTCCTCGGTGGCGACCAGGATCCGCCAGGGCGGGCCGATGAACGCGAGCTGGCGCGCGCCCTCGGGCGCGTCGGTGGCGACCAGCTCGGTGAGCGCGTGGGCGTCGCAGAGCACCAGCCGGCCGCCGTGGATGTACGCGAGGCGGCTATCGTCGGTGCTGGCGGCCAGGAGCGTCACGCTCATGCGCCGAGCATACAGGCGGTGCCGTCGCAACGGCCGCGGCCGCGCACGCCTTCGCGCGAGCCGCGGTCGGCGCCCCGACGTCAGCTCGGCCGCGACGCCGCGACGTCCTCGGCCAGCTCGTCGAACGACATCGCCTGCGACCGCGCCAGCTCGCCCGGCGTGAACAGCACCCGCGCGATGCGGCCCTCGCCGCCGATCATCCGCAGCAGCACCGGCGACAGGGCCGGCCCGATCCACGGGTGCATGTAGAGCGCCTGCAGGCCGAGCATGAAGCGGTAGAACGGCAGCCGCGCCACCGTCGGCTTGCGCGCGAGCAACTGGATCCGCTTGAACGCCTCCGTCGAGCGGCGGCCGTCCGGATCGGTGCGGTCCATCGGCGTCAGGAAGACCTCGCGCAGGAACGGCTGCGCGTGCCACAGCATCGTCGCCAGCGCCCGCGCGCCGCGCGCCCGCTCGCGCCACGACGGCGGCGGCCGCCGGCGCCGCGCGGCGAGGAACTCGTCGGACGCGTAGACCTCGGTCATGTGCAGGTCGATCGCGATGTGGCGCGACTCGTCGCGGTTGATGAGCCGCATCGCCGCGTGGCTCGTCGCGTCGCCGACGTAGTCGTCGAGCGAGCGGAGCAGCGCGACGTCGAGCATCAGCTCGCCGGCGGTGATGTAGCCGTTGGCCACCTCCGGCGCGGCCAGCTCGATCGCGTGCAGGAACGGCGGCCGGAAGCGGACGAGCGCCGGGCTGGTCGTGTAGCGGCGGAGCCGGCGCACGTCGTAGTGGCGGGCCAGGCGCCCCGCGACCTCCGAGTGGCGCCGCTCGTCGGCGACGAAGGTCGCGAAGATCGCGCGCAGGGTCGGATCGGCGGTGCGCCGGCCCTGGCTCTCGAACAGCGCGCCGGCCAGCAGCTCGATCGCCGCCATGTCGGTGAACGCCTGGACGATCGCCGCCTCCTTGTCCTCGGACATCGGCGGCGGCGGGCGGCTCCAGTCGAGCTCGTCGGCGCGCCACTGATCGCGGCGGCAGCGCGCCAGCATCCGCTCGAGGTCCACGCCCCGAGCGTACCACCCGCGCGCGGGCCGCCGTCAGTGCCAGGTCCGCTCGCGCGGCGGCTGGGTGCGCGGCGGGGTGACGACGGTGCTCGGCCCGCCGAGCGGCGGCAGCGGCTTGCCGGTCGGCGTCGCGGCGCGGTGCGAGTCGTCGACGCCGATGTGGTGCGTCTGCACCAGCTTCCAGCCGAGCACGCCGGCGACGCCGGTGCAGACGAGGCCGATCACCGACAGCACCAGCGGGGCGGTCGCGTCGAGGCCGAACAGGCCGGGCGCGATCGCGTCGTGCCACCCGGACCACATCACGCCCGCCGACACCGCGAACAGCGCCAGCGCGGCGATGTTGAACAGCGCGTGCTGGATGCCGGTCGCGCGCGCCGGCGATTCGAGCGGCACCGACGTGAACAGGTCGACCGAGCCCGGGATCGCCGCGATGAGCCCCATCGCGACGCCGGCGATGTCGGCGACCAGGCCCACGCGGAACCAGAACGGCTCGCCGCCGGCCTTGTAGACGATCAGCGCGAGGACGGTCGCGGTGTAGAACGCCACCGGGAACGCCACCAGCGCCGGATGAACGGGATGTCCTGCGATCGCTGCCCTGGTCTTCATGGTCCTCTCCTGCGATCGCGCGGGGCGATCGCCGATCCACGAAGACTGCAGCGGGCATGCCACCGGCGGGCCGCGGTGGGCGACCTGCGCGCGGTGGAGCCGGATCGAGCGGGCGTCGGCGAGCGCCGCCGTCACGACGGGCGCGGGCGCGCGTGACGCCCGCGGCGTCGACGGAGCGCGGCTACGCGGCGGGCAGCGCCTGGGCGCCGACCCGGTCGCGCAGCTCCTCCTGGCCGTCGTGGCGGGCGCAGTGCGCGCAGCAGTAGAACCTGTTCGACGTCTCGAGGCCGTGCCCGATGATCTTCACGCCGCAGTGGGCGCAGCGCGGCGCCAGGGCGTGGATCGCGCACGCGAAGCTGTCGAACACGTGGCGGGTGCCGTCGAGGGTGACCTCGAAGGTCTTGTCGTAGTCGTTGCCGCAGGTCTCGCACTTCATGAGGCGGCGACGGTGCAACCGCCGCGCCACGTTCACGAGGCGCTCTCGGCCTCGCGGTCGCGCCGCCGCAGCGCGATGACCTCCGCCGACGACGGCACCCGCGCGCGCGGCCCGGTCGGCACCGCGCCGCGCGCCTCGAACGCGGCCTTGTACGCGGCGAAGCTGCCGCCGGCGCGGTGCGCGTCGAGGAGCGCGAGGCCGGCGCGCTCGTCGCCCTGCGCGAGCATGTACTCGACCCAGGCCCAGCGCGCCGAGGTGGGCCGCAGCTCGGCCTTGCCGCGGTAGCGCGCCAGGCCCTGCCGCAGGCGCGCGAGCCGCGCCTCGACCACCGCGATGCCGGCGAACGGGCTGCCGTCGAGCGGCGTGTGGCGCTTGGCGACGAACGGCGCGACGCCGTAGGCGATGCGCGGGTGGACCGCGAGCAGCTCGCCGGTGAAGCGGACCAGCTCGTCGACGTCGTCGTCGGTCTCGCCGGGGACGCCGACCATCATGTAGATCTTCACCGTGCGGAGCTGGTGGACGGCGGCGAGCCGCGCGCTCTCGAGCAGGTGGCGCTCCTTGGTCGAGCGCTCGATCACGCGGCGCATCCGCTCGCTGGCGCCGTCGCCGGCGACGGTGAGCGTGCGGTAGCCGCCGCGCGCGAGCAGCCCGACCAGCTCGTCGTCGAGCTTGTCGGCGCGCAGGCTGGAGATGCCGACCTCGCGGCCGCCGTCGACCACGCCGCGCACGATCTCGCGGATGCGCGGATGGTCGGTGACCGCGGCGCCGACCAGCCCGACGCGGCGCGCGTCGCCGGGGATGGTCGCCAGCACGTCGGCCGGCTCGACGATCCGCATGCCGCCGTTGGTCGAGCGGCGCATGACGCAGTAGGTGCAGCCGCGCGAGCAGCCGCGCGCCGGCTCGACGAGGAACATGTCGGCCAGCTCGGCATCGGGGGTGAGGATCACCGACCGCGCGGGCAGGAGCGCGTCGTCGGCCTTCGCGACCGGCGGCGGCGTCGCGCCGTGGACGTCGGGCAGGTAGTAGCCGTCGCGCCCGCGCAGGGCGGCGACGAGCGCGGCGCGCCGCCAGCCGCACTCCTCGGCGGTGGCGACGAGCTCGGCCGCCAGCCGATCGGCCTCGCCGACGACGATCACGTCGCAGAACGGCGCCAGCGGCACCGGGTTCGAGAAGGTCAGCGGGCCGCCGGCGATGACGAGCGGGTGGCGATCGTCGCGGTCGCGCGCGAGCGGCGGGATGCCGGCGAGGTCGAGGCAGTCGATCAGCCCGGCCAGCTCGAGCTCGTAGGCGACCGAGAACGCGAGCAGCGGGTAGTCGCCGACCGGCCGGCGGGTCTCGAGGGTGAGGAGCGGCGCGCCCGCGGCCCGCGCGGCGGCGACGTCGTCGGGCTGCATCGCGCGATCGGCGGCGAGGCCGGGCACCGCGTTGAGCAGCCGGTAGATCTGCTGGTAGCCGAGCGACGACATCGCGGCGCGGTACGGGCTCGGATAGACGAGCGCGACGCGGGTCGCCGCCTCCTTGTGGATCGTGCCGCGCTCGCCGGCGAGCCGCTGGCGGGCGGCGACGTCGGCGTCCCACGCGCGCGCCGGCGATCGCGCCGATCGATTCGGTCGGTCCGGGCGGCTCATCGGTCGCAGACCGGCACCCGGTCGGAGCGCGCGCGCTGCCAGCGATCGCGCACCGCCAGCCAGGTGTCGGTGCAGTGGTGCGTCGGCCGCGGGTTCCGATCGATCGCGCCGCGGGCATCGCACGAGAAGGTCGTGACCCGCAGGTCGCCGGCGCCGTCGCCGTCGCGATCGACGACGTTGGCGACCTGCTCGCCGTCGCGCGGGCCAGGCCCCGACGTCGACAGCGTGTGCGCGTGCTCGTCGACCGCGTAGTCGAGGACGAGCAGGCCGTGGTTCGGCGGCTCGCCGCTGGCGGTCGGGTTCAGGAGCTGGATCTGCGCCTTCCAGTTCTCGACGACGCCGCAGGCATCGACCTGCGGCTCGACATCGCGGATGGTGGCGGGGCCGAGGTTGGCCTCGTCGTCGAGGAGCTGGCCGACCTCGCCGGCCTGCACCGGCCGGTCGCAGCTCACGATCCCCTCGTCGAAGAGCGAGCAGATGCGGGCCGCGGTGGTGAGCACCATCGGCGGGCGCTGCACCCGGACGACGCGGCCGGGGCGGCGCGGCCCCGCGCTGGCGGCCGCCGCCGCGCACAGCACCAGCGCGGCCGCCACCGAGGCGGCGACGCTCACCCTCGGGGTCGGAGCACGCACGCGCCCATGATAGCCGGGGTCGCGCCCCGGGGCACCGCGCGATCACCACGCAGGCGCGCGGGCGGGCGGGCGCGCGAGCGGGCTTCGCCCCGTGCCCGAGTGCGCTACGGTGCGCCGATGGCCGAGGCTGCCTTGCGTTACCGGGTCGAGCTGCCGCGCCCCGAGGACCATCTGGTGACGGTGCTCGTCACCGTGCCGTGCGCGGAGGCCGCCTCCGACGGGCGCGTCGAGCTGACCCTGCCGACCTGGAGCCCGGGCAGCTACCTCATCCGCGACTACGCCCGCTACCTGCGCGACCTGATCGCCGTCGGCGACGACGGCCGCGGCCGCCCGGTGACCAAGGTCGACAAGGCCCGGTGGAGCGTCGAGGTCGACGGCGCCGCGGTGCTCACCATCCGCTACCAGGTCTACGGCCACGACCTCACCGTCCGCACCAACCACATCGACGGCAGCCACGCGTTCCTCCACGGGCCGGCGACGTTCGTCCACGTGCCGGCGCTGCGCGACCGGCCGGTCGAGGTGATGCTCGAGCCGCCCGAGGGCCGCGGCTGGGCGCTGGCGACCGGGCTCGCCGGCGGCGCGCTCGGTCCGGCGGCCGGACGGCACCTGCTGACCGCGCCCGACGTGGACGCGCTCTACGACGCGCCGATCCACCTCGGCCACACCGAGGCGCACACCTTCAGCGTCGGCGGCGTGCCGTTCGAGCTGGTGCTGTGGGGCGCGCGGGTGCCGGGCGGCGCGTTCACGACGGCGCGGCTCGCCGAGGATCTGGCGGCGATCGCGGCCGATCACGCGGCGCGCGTCGGCGGGCCGGGCCAGCCGCCGTCCTTGCCGTTCGACCGCTACACGTTCCTCGTCATGTTCACCGCCGACGGCTACGGCGGGCTCGAGCACCGCGCGTCGTCGGCGAACGTCTACCACCCGGCGGCGCTGGCGACCCGCAAGCACTACGAGGGCCTGATCGAGCTGCTGTCGCACGAGCTCTTCCACGCGTGGAACGGCAAGCGGATCGCGCCGCCGGCCCTGACCCGCTTCGACTACCAGCGCGAGGGCTACACGCGCTGCCTGTGGGTGATGGAGGGGCTGACCAGCCACTACGATCGGTGGGCGCTGCGCACGAGCGGCCGCATCACGGTGAAGAGCTTCCTCGACAAGGTGCTCGACGACTGGGTGCGCCTGCAGGCGGTGCCGGGCCGCGTCCACCAGAGCCTCGAGGACGCGTCGTTCGACGCCTGGATCAAGCTCTACCGGCCCGACGAGTCGAACCTCAACAGCACGGTCAGCTACTACCTGAAGGGCGGGCTCGCCGCGCTGGCGATGGACCTCGAGATCCGGCGGCGCAGCGAGGGCGCGCGGTCGCTCGACGACGTGCTGCGCCGGCTGTGGCGCGACCACGGCGCGAGCGGCGTGCCGCACCCCGAGGACGTCGAGCGGCTGTTCAGCGTGGCAGCCGGCGTCGACCTCGCGGAGGTGTTCGGCTCGGTGGTGCGGGGGACCGCGGATCCGGCGCTCGTGCGCGAGCTGGCGGCGGTCGGCGTCGAGCTGCGGGTCGGCCACGATCCCCAGCAGCTCGCCGAGGGGGCGAGCCCGGTGTGGCTCGGGCTGGTGATGTCGGGGCTCAAGGTGACCGGCGTGCACGACGGCTCGCCCGCGCAGCTCGCGGGGCTGTCGCCGGGCGACGAGCTGTGCGCGCTCGATCGCTTCCGGGTGAGCGGCGAGTCCGAGGCGCGCGCGTCGCTGGCGACGCGGCGGCCGGGCGACACGATCGAGGTCGCGGTCTTCCGGCGCGGCCGGCTCGTGCTGGTGCCGGCGGTGGTCGGCGCGGCGCCGCCGACGCGCCACGAGCTGGCGGCGGTCGCGGAGCCGACGGCGGCGCAGCAGGCCGCGTTCCTCGCGTGGATCGGCGAGGAGCTGACGGCGGGGCAGAGCCTGGCGGTGCTGGTGTCGTCGTCGCGCTGGCTGTGACCGCCCGCGGCCGGCGGCGCCGGCGGGCGCGGCGGGGCGTCGCGGGCGGGCGTTCAGCGCTTTTGCTACATTCGGCGCCATATGAGGATGACGACTCTCGCAGCGGCGCTCGCGATGGCAGGCGTCGTGCTGGCCAGTGGCTGCGGCAAGAAGGCGAAGAAGGGGCTGCCGGCGGCGACCGACTGGCAGTCGCCCGCGCTCGGCAACGCGCCGCCGGTGCCGGGGCCGGCGGTGGACCCGGCGGCCGGGGCGGCCG
>DASZXE010000220.1:0-12380 GCA_035546475.1 Kofleriaceae bacterium | reverse complement strand
AGCGCGACGGCGACGGCCTGCTCGTCACGATCCGCCACGGCAAGGGCGGCAAGGTGCGCACGGTGCCGCTCGGCCTCGCCGCCACCCGCGCCCTCGCCGCGTGGCAGGCCGCGCGCGCGACGCTGCCCGCCGGCGATCGCGCCGCGCTGTTCGTCAACCACCGCGGCCTGCGCCTCACGCCGCGCAGCGCGCAGCGCCTGACCCGCGCGTGGGCCACCGCCGGCGGCGTCACCGCCCGCGCGACGCCGCACGCGCTCCGCCACTCGTACGCCACCCACCTGCTCGACGGCGGCGTCGATCTCCGCTCGATCCAGGAGCTGCTCGGCCACGCCAGCCTGTCGTCGACGCAGATCTACACCAAGGTCTCCCTCGATCACCTGATGTCCGTCTACGACAAGGCCCACCCCCGCGCCGCCGCGGCCGCCGTCAGCCCCGCGGAGGCAGCGCCGGACGCAGCGCCCGAGGACGGCCGCCCGTCGGCGGATCGAAGCGGGTGACCGGATCGGCGTGGACGCGGCCCGACACGGTCGCGCGACGGTGCGCGCGGCCGGCGCACGATCGCGGCGAGCAGCGCCTCGTGCCGCCGCTCGGCCACCGGCCCGCGCGGACGCAGCCGCGTCCGTGGCTCCGCGAACAGTGCTACACCGGTGCGGATCGATGACGCGAGCCAACCGAGCCGAAGCCGAGCGCGAGCGCATCCGCTCGACCACCATCCTCACCGTGCGCCGCAACGGCGCCGTCGTCGTCGCCGGTGACGGCCAGGTCACCCTCGGCGCGACCGTGGTGAAGGGCGGCGCCCGCAAGGTGCGCCGGCTCGGCGACGGCAGCGCGATCGCCGGGTTCGCCGGCTCGGCCGCCGACGGGCTCGCCCTGTTCGAGCGCCTCGACGGCAAGCTGCGCGAGCACCGCGGCAACCTGCGGCGCGCCGCGGTCGACCTCGCCAAGGACTGGCGCCAGGACAAGGCGCTGCGGCGGCTGGAGGCGATGCTGCTCGTCGCCGACAAGGACGTCACCTACCTGCTCTCCGGCTCGGGCGACATCATCGAGCCCGACGACGGCATCGCCGCGATCGGCTCCGGCGGCCCGTTCGCGCTCGCCGCCGCGCGCGCGCTGGTCGCCCACACCGAGCTGCCCGCCAAGGCGATCGTCGAGGCCGCGATGGGCATCGCCGGCGACATCTGCATCTACACCAACCGGAACCTGACGGTGGAGGAGCTGTCGTGAGCGAGACGCGGGCTCCATCGTCCCTGGCCACCGGCGGTGGCGGCGCGGCCGGCGTGCGCGACCCCGCGCACCTGACGCCGGCGGTGATCGTCGAGGAGCTCGATCGCTACATCGTCGGCCAGCGCGAGGCCAAGCGCGCGGTCGCGGTCGCGCTGCGCAACCGCTGGCGCCGCCAGCAGGTCGAGGGCGACCTCAAGGACGAGATCGCGCCGAAGAACATCATCCTCATCGGCCCGACCGGCGTCGGCAAGACGGAGATCGCGCGGCGGCTCGCGCGGCTGACGCGCGCGCCGTTCATCAAGGTCGAGGCCTCGAAGTTCACCGAGGTCGGCTACGTCGGCCGCGACGTCGACTCGATCGTCCGCGACCTCGTCGAGGTGGCGGTCAAGCTGGTGCGCGACGAGGAGGCCGGCAAGGTCCGCCCGCGCGCGCGCGAGGCGGCCGAGGAGCGGGTGCTCGATCTGCTGCTGCCCGGCTCGGGCGCCGGCACGACCGGCTACGCGCGGTTCGGCGACAAGGTCGGCGACGGGCAGGCGCCGGCGCCGCACGTCGAGAACCCGACGCGCGAGAAGCTCCGCCACCTGCTGCGCGAGGGCAAGCTCGACGACCGCGAGGTCGAGGTCGAGCTCGCCGAGGACGGCACGCCGTTCCTGCAGGCGTTCTCGGGAGGCGGCCCCGGTGGCGGCGGCCTCGACGAGATGGGCCTCGGCGCGCTCAAGGACATGCTCGGCGGCCTCGGCAAGCGGACGCGGCGCCGGCGCATGAAGGTGCCGGAGGCGTGGGCCGCGCTCGCCGAGGAGGAGGTCGACAAGCTGATCGACCACGACGCCGCGACCCGCGCCGCGGTCCGCCGTGCCGAGGACCACGGCATCGTCTTCCTCGACGAGATCGACAAGATCGCGTCGACCTACGACAAGGGCGGCGCCGACGTGTCGCGCCAGGGCGTGCAGCGCGACCTGTTGCCGATCGTCGAGGGCTCGACGGTGACGACCAAGTACGGGCCGGTGAAGACCGACCACGTCCTCTTCATCGCCGCCGGCGCCTTCCACATGGCGAAGCCGTCGGACCTCATCCCCGAGCTGCAGGGCCGCTTCCCGATCCGCGTCGAGCTCGAGGCGCTCACGCCCGACGACTTCGTCCGCATCCTGACCGAGCCGAAGAACGCGCTGACCCGCCAGTACGCGGCGCTGCTCGCCACCGACGGCGTCACCGTCGAGTGGACCGACGAGGCGGTGCGCGAGCTCGCCCGCATCGCGGCCGACGTCAACGCGCGCACCGCCAACATCGGCGCGCGCCGCCTCCACACCGTCCTCGAGCGCCTGCTCGACGATCTCCTCTACAACGCGCCCGACATCGGCCGCCAGACCATCCCGATCACCGCCTCCTACGTCCAGGAGCGCCTCGGCGCCCTCGCCGCCGACGACGACCTCGCCCGCTATGTCCTCTGATTCCGAGCGCGCCGGTGCGATGAAGCTGGCGGCCTTCCTCGGCGAGCACGTCTCGCGCCTCCTCGGGGGACCGTGCGCCGGCTGGCCCGTCACACGATCTGTCTCGCTCGATCTGGCGAAGGGACCGGTCAGCTACGAGTTCCCGGAGCACGGCGTCGACGCTCTCTGCGACGCCGATGAGCGCGTGCGGACGATCTTCGTCCGCCGCGGACTGGCCGAGGGGCTCGTCGAGCTTCCGTTCGCGTCTTCCCGGCAGGAGGTCTTCGCCCTGCTCGGCGCGCCGTCGAAGAGCGGCCGCGCCAGCCAGGATGCGATCCTCGGGCCGAGCGGCGCCTGGGATCGCTTCGCGCGGCCGTCCTGCGTCGTGCACGTGCAGTATCGTCTCGACGCGGACGCGATCCAGATGGTCACTCTCATGCGCGCCGAGGTCGCGCGCTGACGGCCCGCACGGCGGGCGACGTGGTACACACCCGCCGGTGGACGAGCTGATCGCGAAGGCCCGCGTCCTCATCGAGGCGTTGCCCTACATCTCCGAGTTCCGCGGCAAGAAGGTCGTGGTCAAGATCGGCGGCGTCGCCCAGGAAGACCCGATGCTGCGGCGGCGGTTCGCCGAGGACCTGATCCTGCTCGACTGGGTCGGCATCGACCTCGTCGTCGTCCACGGCGGCGGCAAGCAGATCACGCGCATGCTCGACCGCGTCGGCCAGGAGGCGCGCTTCGTCGACGGCCAGCGCGTCACCGACGCCGCCGCCCTCGAGGTCGTCGAGATGGTGCTCGGCGGCTCGCTCAACTCCGAGCTGGTCCGGCTCGTCAACCACCTCGGCGGCGCCGCCGTCGGCCTCACCGGCTGCGACGGCGGCCTGGCGACGGCCGCGATCACCCGCCCCGAGCTCGGCCTGGTCGGCGAGGTCACCGCCGTCGATCGCACGGTGATCGATCGGCTGCTGACCGACTTCATCCCGGTCGTCGCGCCGCTGGCGGTCGGCGCCGACGGCCAGGCGCTCAACGTCAACGCCGACGTCTTCGCCGCCAAGCTGGCGCAGGCGCTCGGCGCCGAGAAGCTGGTCATGCTCACCGACATCGCCGGCGTCCTCGACGGCGAGCGCCGGCTCATCCCGACCCTCACCGAGGGCGACGCCCGGCGGCTCATCGCCGACGGCGTCATCACCGGCGGCATGATCCCCAAGGTCGAGAACGCGCTCGCCGCGCTCGCCGCCGGCGTCGGCAAGGTGCACGTGATCGACGGCCGCCTCGAGCACGCGCTGCTCCTCGAGATCTTCACCCGCGACGGCGTCGGCACCCAGCTCGTCCACGGGCCCGCCGACCCGACCAGGAGCCCATCATGAGCTACACGCAGGCCGAGCTGCTCGTCATCGGCGAGCACACCTTCCTCCGCAACTACCGCCAGCAGCCGATCGTCCTCACCCGCGGCGAGGGCGCGAACGTCTGGGACGCCGACGGCCGCCGCTACCTCGACATGACCGCCGGCATCGCGGTCTGCTGCCTCGGCCACGCCCACCCGGAGCTGACCGCGCGCCTCGCCGCGCAGCTCGGCCGCCTCACCCACGTCTCCAACCTCTACTGGAACGACCAGCAGATCCTGGCGGCGAAGGAGATCGTCTCGCGGTCGTTCGGGCAGCGCGTCTTCTTCTGCAACTCGGGCGCGGAGGCCAACGAGGCCGCGATCAAGCTGGCGCGCCGCTACCAGCAGCAGGTGGCGCAGTCGCCGGGCCGCACGACGCTGGTCTCGACGATCGGCAGCTTCCACGGCCGCTCGGTGGCGACGGTGTCGATCACCGGCCAGGCCAAGTACCGCGAGGGCTTCGGCCCGCTGTTCGAGCCGGTGCAGTTCGTGCCGTACGGCGATCTCGAGGCGGCGCGCGGCGTGCTCGAGACCGGCACCGCCTGCGCGATGATCGTCGAGCCGATCCAGGCCGAGGGCGGCCTCGTCGTGCCGCCCGCCGGCTACCTGCGCGGCCTCCGCGAGCTGTGCGACGAGACCGGCACGCTGCTGGTGTTCGACGAGGTGCAGACCGGCGTCGGCCGCACCGGCAAGTGGTGGGGCCACCTGCACGACGACGTCACCCCCGACGTGATGACGCTCGCCAAGGGGCTCGGCGGCGGCGTGCCGATCGGCGCGATGGTGGCGACCGACAAGGCCGCGGCCGGCCTCACCTTCACCGGCGTCGGCGCGGTGCCGCACGCGTCGACGTTCGGCGGCAACCCGCTCGCCACCTGCGCCGCGCAGGCGGTGCTGGAGATCATCGAGCGCGACCGGCTGCTCGACCGCGTGACCGAGACCGGCCACTACCTCGGCGAGCGGCTCGCGGGCCTCGTCGCCGACTTCCCCGGCGTCGCGCTCGAGGCGCGTGGCCGCGGGCTCCTGCGCGGGCTGCGGGTCGCGGCCGCCGCGTCGCAGGTGGTCGGCCGCGCGCGCGAGCTCGGCGTGCTGCTCTCGCTGGCCGGCGCGGACGTCGTCCGCTTCGCGCCCGCGTACATCATCGGCCAGGCCGAGGTCGACGAGGCCGTCGGCGTGCTCGCCCAGGTGCTCGCCGAGGGCGTCGCCGGCAAGCCGGTCCCTCACACCGGCACCGCGAGCGCGACGCCCTGAGGGCCGGCCGCGAGGCGTGGGGCCGCGCGCGCAGCGAGCCCCGGGGTAGCACCCACGACGAAGCGGCCGAGCGCGCGGCGCGCGCGACCAGGCCCGAAGGACGAAGATGACCGCCACCGACTTCCTCACCCTCGCCGACCTCGATCGCGACGCCCTGCTCGCGCTGCTCGACGCGTCCGCCGGCTACAAGCGCGCGCGGCCGCACGGCCCGGCCGACTGGCTCGCCGGCCTCCACGTCGCGCTCGTCATGGAGAAGGCGTCGACGCGCACGCGGGTCGCCTTCGAGGTCGCGGTCCGCGAGCTCGGCGGCCACGCGACGCTGCTCACCGTCGACGGCTCGCAGCTCGCGCGCGGCGAGCCGATCGCCGACACCGCCCGCGTCCTCGACCGCTTCTGCCACGCGATCGTCTATCGCACCTCGACCGACGACCGCCTGCACCGGATGGCCGACGCCGCCCGCGCGCCGGTCATCAACGCGCTGACCGATCGCGAGCACCCGTGCCAGATCGTCGCCGATCTGCTCACCGTCCGCGAGCACAAGGGCCGGCTCGACGTCGCCTACGCCTGGATCGGCGACGGCAACAACATGGCGCACTCGTGGCTGCACGCCGCCGGCATCCTCGGCCTGCGCCTCACGCTCGCCTGCCCCGAGACCCACCGGCCCGACCCGGCGATCGTGGCCGCCGCGCGCGCCGCCGGCGCCACCGTCGAGCTGGTCGCCCGGCCGGACCAGGCGGTCGCCGGCGCCGACGTCGTGATGACCGACGTGTGGGCGTCGATGGGACAGGAGCACGAGCAGGCCGCCCGGGGCAAGGCGTTCGCCGGCTACCTCGTCGACGAGGCGCTGCTGGCCGGCGCCGCCGCCGACGCGATCGTCCTCCACTGCCTGCCGGCCCACCGCGGCGAGGAGATCGCCGCCGAGGTGATCGACGGCCCCCGCGGCCGCGCCATCTGGGATCAGGCCGAGAACCGCCTCCACACCCACAAGGCGATCCTCGAGCGGGCGTTCACCGGCGCCGCGCGAGGACCCGGGCGCTGACCGAGCCGCCGTCTCGGCCGCGGCCCGTCGTGTTACGCTCCTCAGGCCTTCGATGAGCGTGGTCCCGTCCGAGATCCCCGATGTGGGCGTGACGAGCCTGCGGCTGACGCAGAACCCGCGGTTCGATCCGATGACCGCGGCGTTCGGCGCCGAGGAGTACTTCGTGTGGACGCGCTTCGACGGCGCGACCTCGCTGAAGGACCTCCTGCTGATGACCGGCCTGCCGATCGATCGCGGCATCGCGATCGTCCGCGCGCTGCGGCGGGCCGGCGCCATCCTGCTGCCGGGCGAGAAGCCGGAGGAGGCGCTCGAGCGCGCCGCGATGTTCGCCCGCGTCGAGAAGGCGGAGCGCGAGCGCCCGACCACGCCGATGACCGCCGTGCAGGTGGCCGCGTTCACCGGCGGTGACACCGTGCGCGGCGCCCGCCAGGCCCCGGTCGCCGGCGGCGTCGCCCAGGTCATGGACCCGACGCCCGAGGAGCAGGCGGCGCTCGACGAGGCCAACGAGCTGTCGGACGAGGAGCGCCGCCGCATCCTCGGCGCGCTGCGCCTCGCCGACACCGGCGATCCGTGGCTGCTCCTCGGCGTCGCGCGCGGCACCGACAAGCGCACGCTCAAGCGCGCCTTCTTCGAGCGCTCGAAGGCGTTCCACCCGGATCGCTTCTACGGCCGCCGGCTCGGCAGCTTCGCCGGGCGGCTCCACTTCGTCTTCGAGGCGATCACCCGCGCCCACGCCGACCTCACCGACGGCCGCGCGCGCACCGAGGCCGACGATCGGCTGGAGACGAGAGAACCTCAGACGCCCGCCGAGTACGCCGCCGAGCTGTTCGAGCGCGCGTGCGAGGCGGAGGTCTCCGGCGATCCCGAGAAGGCGCTCAAGCTGTTCGCCGGCGCGCTCAAGGTCGACGGCCAGGTCCGCTACTACCGGCGCGCCGCCACCTGCGCGCTCGGCGCCGGCGACCTCTACACCGCCCTCGACCACGCCCGCAAGGCGACCAAGCTCGAGCCCGCCGATCCGTCGCTGGCGCGCGTCCACGCCAAGATCCTGCGCGGCCTCGGCCGCATGGAGGAGGCGGAGGAGGTGCTCGTGATGGCGCTGGCGATGAAGAACGACAACGACACCCTGACGGCGGAGCTGTCGTCGGATCTGCGCTCGCTGCGCAACGCCATCGACCGCTAGTGCGGCACCCGTCCCCGTGCCGGTGCTCCGGCCCGATCTGAGTCGGCGTCGGCCACGGCCTCGGGCACGGCCTCGGGCACGGCCACGGGCACCGGGAGAATGAGATGCGGGGCCAGGCGATCCGGGGTATCCAAGGGGTCGCGAGGGCTGGCATTTCGGTGCCTGCTTCGGTGAGACTACCAACACATGGCCAGCGACAAGGTCATCGGCATCGATCTCGGCACCACCAACTCCTGCGTGGCCATCGTGGAGGAGGGATCGCCGGTCGTCATCCCCAACCGCGGCGGCTACAAGACGACGCCGTCGATGGTGGCGATCGCCGAGAACGGCAAGCGGCTGGTCGGCCACATCGCCAAGCGGCAGGCGATCACGAACGCCGAGAACACCGTCTACGCCGCCAAGCGGCTGATCGGCCGCAAGTGGGGCTCGGCGGCGGTGCGCCAGTCGCTCGAGACCGCGCCGTACCGGATCGTCGAGGGCCCGCACGACGACGTCCGCATCATGCTGCGCGACCAGGTCTTCTCGGTGCCGGAGATCTCCGCCTACGTCCTCCAGGAGATGAAGATCATCACCGAGGAGTACCTGGGCGAGGAGGTGCAGAAGGCGGTCGTGACGGTGCCGGCCTACTTCAACGATGCGCAGCGCCAGGCGACCAAGGACGCCGGCCGCGTCGCCGGCCTCGACGTCATCCGCATCATCAACGAGCCGACGTCGGCCGCGCTCGCCTACGGCTTCGGCAAGAACCTCGAGCGCAAGATCGCGGTCTACGACCTCGGCGGCGGCACGTTCGACATCTCGATCCTCGAGATCGGCAACGGCGTGTTCGAGGTCATCTCGACGGCCGGCGACACCTTCCTCGGCGGCGAGGACTTCGACCGCCGCGTGATCGACTGGCTGGTCGCCGGCTTCCAGCGCGAGCACAAGATCGACCTGCGCAAGGACAAGATGGCCTTGCAGCGGCTGAAGGACGTCGCCGAGAAGGCGAAGTGCGAGCTGTCGACGGTGCGCGACACCGAGATCAACCTGCCGTTCATCATCTCGACCGGCCGCAACGAGGCCCTGCACCTGCAGACGACGCTCACCCGCGACAAGCTCGAGGAGCTGACCGCGGATCTCATCGACCGCACGATCGACATCTGCGCGCGCACGCTCGAGGACGCCGAGATCCAGAAGTCGGACCTCGAGGACGTCATCCTGGTCGGCGGCATGACCCGCATGCCGCTCGTCCAGCAGCGGGTCGCCGAGTTCTTCGGCCTCGAGCCGTGCAAGGGCGTCCACCCCGACGAGGTCGTCGCGCTCGGCGCCGCGATCCAGGCGGCCGCGCTCATCGACGACAAGCACGACGTGCTCCTCCTCGACGTCACGCCCCACTCGCTGGGGATCATGATCGTCGGCGGCTACTTCCACAAGCTCATCGAGCAGAACACCACGGTGCCGACCTCGCGGTCGCACGTGTTCACCACCGTCAAGGACAACCAGACGTCGGTGAAGATCCTCGTCCTGCAGGGCGAGAGCGACCGCGCCGAGGAGAACGAGCTGCTCGGCGAGTTCGTGCTGACCGGCCTGCGGCGGGCGCCGCGCGGCGAGGTCGAGATCGAGGTGACGTTCCACATCAGCGCCGACGGCATCGTCAGCGTCACCGCCCGCGACCTCGAGACGGGCCTCGAGCAGTCGATCACGGTCACCGCGACGAGCGGCCTGACCGAGGACGAGCTCAAGAAGATGATCGACGCCAACAAGGACTACATGGTCGAGGTCCGCAGCGGCCAGGAGTTCGACCGCGCGCGCCACGCGGCGGAGCGGCTGCTCGACGAGGTCGAGGGGCTGTTCCCGCGGGTGTCGGACGCGATCAGCGGCAGCGACTTCGGCAAGGACGCGGTGAAGAAGGCGCGCGGCGTGATCGAGCGGGTGCGGACGACGATCGCCAGCAAGGACCTGGCGGGGCTCACCGACTCGACCGAGGCGCTGACGCGCACGCTCAACATGTTCCGCGGCGTGGTGTCGAAGACCGGCGGCTGAGCCACCATCGGGCAGAAGGCAGAGGCAGAGAAGATCCTGATGAACGCACGCGACCTCCGGCAGAAGGGCTACGCGATCGAGGTGCTGCTCGAGCGAGGGCTCGAGCGCTACCGCACCGGCGCCACCAACATCGCGCTGCAGCTCTGGGACGAGGCGCTGCAGATCGATCCCGACGAGCCCCGCGCGCTCACCTACATCGACTACGTCCGCCAGAACTGGGACGAGGTCGACGGCTGCGTCGATCCGCCGGTGCCGGACGTGAGCGACCTGAAGCCGAACTACGCGGCGGAGCCGATCGCGCCGCCGCCGCCGCCGGTGGGCAACGTGCTGCCGTCGGTGTCGGGCTCGGTCGACACCGCCGAGCTCGAGGCGAAGCGGAAGGAGATGGCGGCGCTGGAGTCGCGGATCGCGGCGGCGCGGGCGGAGGCGGAGCGGATGGAGGCGGCGGCGCAGGCGGCGCGGCGCGAGGCGCTGGCGGCGTCGATGGCGGCGCGCGAGGCGACGGAGGCGGCCGAGGCCAAGGAGCCCGACGCGATCGCCGACGCGATCCCCGATGCGATCCACGACGCGCCGACGCCGCGCGGGACCGTCGAGTTCCGGCTCGGTGGCGTCGGGGGCGACGGCTGGGGCCTGGCGCCCGAGTCGCTGGCGCGGCAGCCGGGGGCGCTCGGCGGGTCGCGGCCGTGGAAGGCGCAGCCGGAGAGCGTGGCGGTGGCGGCGGCGACGGACGCGGCCGAGGCGCTGGCGGCGCAGATGGCGAGCGAGCTGGCGGAGCCGGCGGTGGAGCTGCCGGCGGCGGTGGAGGCTGCGGCGGCGCCGGCGGCTGGCGAGCCGGCTCCGACGACCGAGCGCGATCAGGCGCCGGTGGCGGCGACCGCGGTCGTCGCCGAGGAAGGCCCGCCCGCGCGCGGCGAGGTGTCGGTCACCGACGCGGCGATGGCGCCCGCGATCGGGCCGGTCGCCGACGAGCCGCCGGTCATGTCGGCGGCGGCCGACGGCCTGTCGCCGACGGCCTTCTCGCTCGACGAGCAGGTCACCGATCCGCGCATGCGGCTGCCGTCGGACGCCGAGCTCGATCTGCTCGCCGACGAGGCGACCAAGACGTACCCGCGCGAGCTCGCCGCGGCAGCGCTCGCGACGGAGATGGGCGATCCGCTGGAGGCGCAGCTCGCGCGCACGCCGACGCCGGTGATGCCCGGCCGCGCGCCGACGCCGCTCATGCAGCGCAACATCCTCGGCGCGCCCGGCGGCCTCGAGCTGCAGGCCGACGCCGACTTCGAGCGCGATCTCGAGGAGGCGCTCGGCGCCGCGGCGGCGGAGATGGCCGCGGCATCGCCGCCGCCCGCGCCGGTCACGCCGTCGGAGGGCGCCGCCGCGCCGGTCGCCGCGCTCGAGGGAGCGATCGACCTCGTCGACGAGGGCGACGCCGTGCCGACGCCGATGGGCGCCGACGCGTTCGACGACGAGCAGGACATCGATCTGCCCGATCTCGACCTGCCGCCGCCGGTGGCGGAGCCGGCCGCGGTGGCGGTGGCGGCGCCCGAGGGCATCGCCGGCGCGCCGGTCGCGCCCGAGGCCGCGGCGCCCGAGGCGGCGCCGTATCCGCCGTACGTGCCGCCGGCGTCCGCCGAGGCGTTCGCCGACGACCGGCCGACCGTGTGGTCCCCGCCGCCGGCGGCGGCCACGCAGATGATGTCGATGGCGGAGCGGGTCGAGCAGGCGCTCGCGCGCGATGCGGATCCGTTCGGCGAGGACCGGGTGACGACGTCGTGGGCGTCGCCGCCGGCCTCGCTGATCGAGGCGAGCCGCGATCCCGAGCATCCGATGCACGCGACGCCGCCGGTGTCGGCGGAGGCCGAGGCGCCCGCCGCCGAGGCTGAGCGCGCCGAGCCCGCGGAGCCGGTCGCCGCCGAGGCCGCGCCGCCTCCTGTCGCCGAGGCCGCAGCGGCCGCGCCCCCGGCCGCCGCGCCCGCGCCCGCGCCCGCTTCCGCGCCCGTCGGCGAGCCCGCGCCGATCGCCGAGCCCGCGCCGGTCGCCGAGCCCGCGAAGCCGCAGACGCCCGAGACGCCCGAGACGCCCGAGACGTACGACGAGGCCGCCGACCTGGCCGCCTCGTTGATGGCCGACCTCCTGTCGGAGCCTTCGCCGGCGCCGCGCCCTCCGCCGGCACCGCCCACGCCGGCCGCCGATCGCAGCGGCCCGCTCGCCCGCCTCACCGCGACCCTGCCCGAGCCCGAGGCGGAAGGCTCCGTCTTCGATCGCGTGACCACGCTGCTCGCGGTCGAGCACGAGGACCTCGCGCCGGCTGCATCGGCGGAGCCGGTCGCGTCGCCGCAACCGGCCGCGCCGGCGACCGCGCCGCCACCGTCGCCTCTCGGCCCTCCGTCGACCTCGCCGTCGGCGTCGCCGCTGCCGCGCCTCAGCGCGTCGATGTCGGCCGCACGCGTCACCGTCCCGATGGAGGCCGCGGCGCCGCCCGCGCCCGCCTTCGACCTCGACGAGATCGAGCTGGCGCCGCGCTCCGGCGTCGGCCTCGGCGCGGAGCCGCCCATCCGCCTCGACCAGCGCGAGCTGGCCAACACGATCGACGACGTCGGCCCGCTCGAGCGATCGATGGGACGCCCACAGACCGCGCCGATGGCCGCGGCCGTCGCGCCCGCCGCGCCGCCCGCGGAGCCCGCCGACGCCGAGGAGATGTCGCTCGAGGACAGCGACCTCCTCGCCGACGACGAGACCGGCGAGAACCCCGCGGTCGCGTCGGCGCGCGTGCCGACCTTGCCGCTGGTGGCGCCGTCCGCCGAGGACGAGGAGGCGCTCGCCTCGTCGCGCGCCTCGACCCGCGACCTCCGCCAGGCCGCC
>DASZXE010000219.1:0-2092 GCA_035546475.1 Kofleriaceae bacterium | reverse complement strand
GCACGGTCGGATCGATGCGGACGTCGACGACGACCGGGCCCGGCGTCGCGAGCGCGCGATCGAGCGCGCCGGCGAGGTCCGCCTCGCGCTCGACGGCGCTGCCGGCCGCGCCCTGGCTGCGCGCGAACGCGACGAAGTCGGTGCGCGGGAGCTGGGTCTCGATGAACGGCATGCCGAGCGCGGCCATGCCGTGGTGGTTGAGGCCGAGCTGCGCGTCGTTGAGGACGATCCAGACGACGTCGGCCCGGTAGGCGACCGCGGTGTTGAGCTCGTTGCTCATCAGCATGGCGCCGTCGCCGACGACGGTCACCGCGCGGCGCCCGGCGGCCAGCGCGGCGCCGACCGGCCCGGTCGTGAAGTGGCCCATCGAGCCCCACGCGGCGCTGGTGCGGTAGCGGCCCGGCTCGGCGAACCGCAGCGCGTGGTTGACCCAGGTGAACGAGTTGCCGGCCTCGCTCGACACGATCGCGGCGGTGCGATCGACGACGCGGTCCTGCAGCACCTGCATCAGGTACGCGGGGCGCACGTCGCCGTCGTCGCGGGCGTCGAGCGGCGCCGGCCGGCCGACGTGAGCGGCGTGCGCCGGCGGGGCGGTGCGGGCGTGGCGCGCGTACCAGCCGGTCTCGCGCGCGCGGCGATCGAGCGCGGCGACGAATTCGCCGACGTCGGCGACGACGCCGAGGCCGTCCGAGCCGGGGAAGGCGGCGCCGAACGCGGTCGGATCGATGTCGACGTGGATCCAGCGCCGGCTCGGGATCGACGACGGCGCGAGGAACGACGTCACCTCGCCGAGCCGCGTGCCGAGGACGAGCAGCGTGTCGGGGCGCGACGCGAGGAACTGCGAGACCGTGTCGTGGCCGCCCGCGCCGCTGGTGCCGAGGTAGAGCGGGTGGTCCTCGTCGAAGACGCCCTTGGCGCGCGGCGACCCGATCACCGGCAGCCCGGCCGCGAGCGCGAACGTCCGCAGCTCGGACGCGGCGTGGCGCGCGCCGTGGCCGAGCCAGATCGCCGCGCGCCCGGTGGCGAGCGCGTCGAGCGTGGCGTCGACGGCGGCGTCGGTGGCGGTGGCGCGCGCGACCGTCCACGCCCCGATCGGCGGCGGCTCGCGCTCGAGCACCTGCGCCTGCAAGGACCACGGCAGCGAGAGGTGGGCGACGAAGCCGCCGGGGCGCGACCAGCCGCAGGCGAGCTGCTGGACCGCGTGGTGGAGCTCGTCGATCGTCTCGGGCGCCGCCGCGAAGTGGAAGAGCGGGCCCGCGGTGGTCAGCCCGGCGGGCATCGTGAACGGCCCGGTCTCCTGCACGGCGCCGCGGCCGAGCTGTGCGCGCGTGGTCGCCGCCGAGACGAGCAGCACGCGGGCCCCGTCGGCGCGGGCGGCCATCATGCCGTTCAGCGCGTTGAACAGGCCGGGCCCGGTGGTGGCGACGACCAGCGTCGGCCGCTCGGTCGCGAAGTGCGCCTCGACGGCGGCGAACGCGGCGCCGCACTCGTGGCGCGTGTGGAAGAAGCGGATCGCCGACGCGGCGAGGCCGGCGCCGAACGGCGCGATGCCGCCGCCCAGCACGCCGAACGCGTGGCGCACGCCGAGGTCGGCGAGGCGATCGGCCAGCCAGCGGGAGGCGCTCCGCGCGCCGGGCGCCGCCCACGGCGCGCGCTGGCCCCAGCCGACGACCTCGCCGTCGGGCGAGCGGGCAGCGGACACCGGGAGGCTTCGGAGGGAGGTACTCGAAGGGGTACTTGCCATCGCAGGCTCGACGCGGCCGGGCGCGCTTCTTCTCGCCTTTCCGCCGCCGCGGCGGCGGCAACGGCTGGCACGCGCACCTACATGCAGGCGCCGCGCCTCGTCGATCCGTCCGGTGCCATCACCCGTACGGTGCGTGATGGAGCCGGGCGCACCCCTCGGCGGCAGATCCGGGCCAGGCGCGCTCGATCCGACGATGCCCGACACGCCGCCGGCCGGCGAGCGGCGGGCGCGGCCGGAGCCGCTCGCCGACCCGAAGGCGATGCCGGTGGCCCACCCGGCGGCCCAGCCGCAGCCGGGCTCGCTCGCCGGCTCGCCCGCCGGCTCGCCCGCCGGCTCGCTGCTCGAGGA
>DASZXE010000218.1:0-6390 GCA_035546475.1 Kofleriaceae bacterium | reverse complement strand
CTCCCACGGCGCCGCGACGATCGTCAGCGGCCCGATCGCGATCACCCGCCCGCCGACGGCCACCGGCTCGTCGATCGCGACCGCCGCGCCGTCGACGGTCAACCCGGCCGCCGCCGCCAGCAGCACGATCCGGCCGTCCACGCGCGCCAGCCGCGCGTGCAACGGCGCGATCGCAGCGTCCGGAACCCGGACATCCGCGCCGCGCCCCGAGCCGACCAGCACCACCGGCCCGGCCTCGATCGCGCGGGGCGTCCCGCCGTGGATGGTGAGCGTCAGCTTGATCGCGGCGGTCGAGGTCATCGACGGCGGTATCGTCCCATGCCGGCGCCGGTTGCCGCTTGGCGATGCCGCCGCTTCCGGGGAACATGTCGGGTGATGTCCGCCCGCGTCCGCCTGACCCTGGCTCTGCCGTGCGCCGGTCTGGCGCTGGCCACCGGGGGCTGGGGGGCCGCCGGCGGGGTCTTCGTCGATCGCAACGGCGACGGTGTCCGCCAGGCGGACGAGCCGGGCGTCCCCGGCGCGGTGGTCGCGCTCGAGCGGCGCGCGTTCACCGTCACCGACGGCGACGGCCGGTTCGCGCTCGACGGCGGCCAGCCGGGCGACCTGGTGTGGGTCCGGGTTCCGGACGGCTTCCGACCCGGGCCGGCGTGGGCGGTCGTCCAGCCGGACGACCCGCTGTCGATCGGCCTGCGCCCGCTCACCGACGACGAGGCGCGATCGCCGCTCACGTTCGTCGTCGGCGCCGACACCCACGTCGCGGCCGATCCGGCCGACGCGTGGAACCCCGGCGACCTCGCCGACACCTTCCTGCAGGCGACCGACCGGCCGTCGCCGCCTCGCTTCTTCACGATCGTCGGCGACCTGACCCAGAGCAACGACGCCCGCGAGTTCGAGCGCCTGGGCCGCGGCCTCGCCGCGACGTCGGTCCCGTGGGTGCCGGTGCCCGGCAACCACGACTGGTACGACGAGGGCCTCACCTATCGCTCGGTGTTCGGGCCCGACGACTACTCGTTCGACACGGGCGACGTCCACGTGATCGTGTGGGACACCAACCTCGACACCGACGAGCAGCTCGCGTTCTTCCGCGACGATCTCGCGCGGGTGCCGGCGTCGATGCGCGTCGTCGGCCTCGGCCACGAGCCGCCGTCCGACGAGGTCGCCGACGCGCTGGCGGCGCTCGGCGTCGACTACCTGTTCACCGGCCACTGGCACGCCAACCGCCGCGTCGAGCACGGCGCGCTCACCGAGTGGGGCACCCAGCCGATGATCATGGGCGGCATCGACGCGTCGCCCGCGGGCTACCGGGTCGTCAACCTCGACGGCGCGGTGCCGATCATCGAGCACCACGAGCGGCTGGTCCGCCCGCAGCTCGACCTCGTCAGTCCCGCGGCGGGCACGTGCGTCGATCCGAGGGGCGCGCCGCTGGTGGTCGCCGCCGCGCTCGACGGCACCACGCCCACCGTCGAGGCGCGGGTCGACTGCGGCGGCCCCGCGGCGCTGACCGCGAGCGGCGGCTGGGAGTTCCGCGGGCGCCTGCCGGCCCTGTTGCCCGGCCCGCACACGCTCGAGCTGCGGGCGACCACCGCGTCGGGCCGCCGGACGCAGACCGCGATCGGCGTGACCGCGTGCGCGGCGCCGCAGACGACGCCGGCGGCCGGCGCGTGGCCGCAGCTCGGCGGCGGGCCCGGCCACCTCGGCGCGCGCGCCGAGCCGCTGGCGACGCCGCTCGCCGTGCGCTGGTCGACGAGCCTCGGCGGCGCGCTCGCCAACGGCGGCCCGGCCGTCGCCGACGGCGTCGTGGTCGTCGCGCTCGCCGATCGCGCGCGCGGCGACGGCGCCTCGGTCGTCGGGCTCGACCTCGCGACCGGCGCGGTGCGCTGGCGTCACCCGACGCACGCGCCGGTGCCGAGCTCGCCCGCGATCGACGGCGGCCTCGCCGTCCTCGCCGAGCAGGACGGGACGATCGAGGCGGTCGACGTCGCGACCGGCGCGCACCGCTGGAGCTTCGCGCTCGGCGCCGGCCTGCCGAGCCGGGCGACGACCCTGTGGGCGGCGCCGACGATCAGCGATGGCCTGGTCCACGTCGCCGTGCAGGACCGGCTGGTCGCGCTCGAGCTCGCCACCGGCCACCCGCGCTGGAAGCAGGAGATCGCCGCGCCCGACCCGTGGCTCGGCAGCGAGGCGGCGATCACCGTCACCGGCGGCGCCGCGCTGGTCGCGCTCGACCGCGACCTCGGCGTGTCGAGCTGGGACGCCGCCACCGGCGCGCCGCGCTGGGCCAACCTCTCCTCCGCGACCGTCGCCGTCAACGCCTCGCCGATCGTCGTCGGCGGCATCGCGTACGTCGCGAACGCGCGCGGCGACCTGTCGGCGCTCGAGCTCGCGACCGGCAACGTGCTGTGGTCGGTGCCGCTCACCGCCGGCGGCTTCGACTGGGGCTACTCGATCACGGCCACGCCCGCGTACGCCGACGGCCGGCTGTTCGTCGCGACCCAGTGGTCGCGGATGGACGCGATCGACGCGGCGACCGGCGCCGTGCGCTGGCAGACCGCCGCGCGCCCCGGGCCGCTCGAGCTCGCCCACTACCGCGCCGCCGAGGCCGGCTTCACCGCCAGCCCGGTCGTCACCGGCGACGTGGTCTGGATCGGCCACCCGGACGGCACGCTCGTCGGCCACGACGTCGCCGACGGCACCGTGCGCTTCTCGATGTCGCTCGGCGCGCCGATCGTCGGCGCGGCCGCGCCCGCCGGCGACTACCTCGTGGTCGGGACGTACGACGGCACCGTGCGCGCGCTGGTGCCGTCCCCGGCGCCGCCGCCGGTCGAGCCGGCGCGGTGCGCGGCGTGGCCCGACGACGACACCCGTGCGGCGGGCTGCTGCGAGAGCGGCCCGCGGCGGGGCGCGGGCGACGTGTTGCTCGTCGGGCTCGTCGCGGGGCTCGTGCTCCGGCGACGCAGGCGACGGCGGCAGCGCGGGGGAGGCCGCCTCCACCGCCTCCGCCGCTACCTCGCCGCGAGGTAGCGCGCCACCGCCGGCTCCAGCGCCCGCAGCGCGTCGATGCCCAGCTTGCGCGCGTCGAGCGGCCGCCCCGACCACCGCCGCCCGCGCAGGAGCCGCTTCACCCGCGTCACCATCGGCCCCGCGAGCCGCCCGGCCACGAAGCCATCGATCACCGCCGGGTGCACGTACGAGCCGCGGCACACCGCCGGCGTGTGGCCGAGCCGCTCCGCCACCGACTCGAGCATCTCCTTCACGCACCGCTTGCAGCCGCGTGCGTCGGCGGGCCGCTCGAGCGCGCACAGGATCGCCGCCGCCGCGATGGTCGCCGCCCAGGTGCGGAAGTCCTTCGCGGTGAACGGTCCGCCGCTCACCTCCCGCAGGTAGTCGTTGACGTCGCTCGACGTGATCGGCGCCGGCCGCCCGTCGTCGTCGACGTACTGGAACAGCCGCTGCCCGGGCAGGTCGCGGCAGCGCCGCACGATGCGCGTCAGCTTCGCGTCGCTGATCGTCACCCGCTGCTCGACGCCGCTCTTCGCGCGGTACGCGAGCTCGAGCGTCGCGCCGCGGAAGCGCGCGTGGCGATCGCGCAGCGTGGTCGCGCCGTACGAGCCGTTCGTGCGCGCGTACTCCTCGTTGCCGACGCGGAGCTGCGCGCGCTCGAGGAGCGCGATCACGGTGGCGACCACCTTGCGCTTGCACAGGCACGCGCACGACAGATCGTGGGCGACCGCGCGCCGGATCGCGGGCAGCGCGCGGCAGAACGCGACGAGCCGGTGGAACTTCGCCTCGTCGCGCACCTTCCGCCACCGCGGGTGATAGCGGTACTGCTTGCGCCCGCGCGCATCGCGGCCGGTCGCCTGGACGTGGGCGTCGGCGTCGCTCGCGATCCACACGTTCGTCCACGCCGGCGGGATCGCCAGCGCGCGGATCCTCGCGATCGTCCGGCGGTCGCGCACGGGCCGGCCGTCGTGGGTTCGATAGCCGAAGCTCCTGCCGCGCCGCACGCGCGTGAGGCCGGCGTCGTCGACGTCGACGTAGTGCAACGCCGCCACGCGCACCGTCGCCTCGCCATCGCCGTCGGCGATCGCATCGAGGAGCTTCGGCGGCGGATGCTGGCTCATGACGATCGACCGCCGTCAGTGCAATGCGAGGGCCACGCGCGCGGCTGCGGCCGGGCGGTCGAGCCTCCGCCTCCGCGGGGTGCGCGAGTGGGCCGCCAACGCCCGGTGAGCGCCTCCGCGCGTCGCCGGGGCGGGCTGGTGCGGCGGTGCGGCGGTGCGGCGGTGCGGCGGTGCGACGCGCGGACGCGGCGAAGACGGCCGCCGCCGGCGGCGAGCGCGCGGGCGACCTGGTTAGAATGGCGCGGTGTCGGCCAGCCGGACGTTCGCGGATCGGATCGACCAGGAGCTCGCGGCCCTCGACGCGCTGATCGAGGGCGTCGAGGAGGAGCTCGGGCGCATGGGCGGCGCGACGCCGGTCGCCGCCGACGAGTTCGCGCGCGCGGCGGCGAAGGTGGCGACCGCGTCGAGCGAGCTGGCGGCGACGGTGAAGGCGGCCGCCGACGAGCACGGGCTGGTGGGGAGCTGGCGCGACCGCGACGAGCTGCGGGTGCTGGTCGCCCGGATCGCCGAGCGGATCGCCGAGCGCGAGACGGCGCGCCCACGGGCGAAGCTGCGCTCGCTGGCGGCGGTGCTGGTGGAAGGGACGCTGACGCACCGGGTGCAGCGGCGGCGCGACGAGCTGGCGCTCCTGCGCGGCCGCGCGGTCGACGAGCTGCTCGGGATCGCCGAGCGGCCGCAGCCCGCGGCGCTGCCGGGGCCTGACGCCGGCGCCTGGCTCGACTGGGCGTGGGAGCTGCGCGAACCGGAGGACACCGCGATCCTCGACGTGCTGCGGGCGGAGTTCCCGCACCTCGCCGACTTCGTCGAGCGCGTCGAGCCGAGCCAGTGGGAGGCCGCGCCGCTCGCCGTCGAGGCCGTCGAGTCGACGTCCGAGCCCGAGCCGACGCTGACCGTTCCGGAGCCAGACGCCGCCGCCTTCGAGCCGCCACCGGTGTCCGATCCAGATCCGATCGACGATCGCGAGCCGCAGCCCATCGCCGAGTCCGCGCCCGCAGCCGTCGTCGAGTCCTCACCCGAGCCCGCAGCCGAAGCGGAGCCGGAGCCCGTCGCCGAACCCGAACCCGAAGCAGAGCCCGAGGCTGTCGCCGAACCCGAGCCCGCAGCCGAACCGGAGCCCGCAGCCGAGCCGGAGCCCGCAGCCGAGCACGAGCCCGCAGGCGAGCCGGAGCCCGCAGCCGAACCGGAGCCCGCAGCCGAACCGGAGCCCGCAGCCGAACCGGAGCCCGCAGCCGAACCGGAGCCCACGGCCGAACCGGAGCCCGCAGCCGAACCGGAACCAGAGCCCGAATCCGCACCAGAGCCCGAGGCCGAAGCCGAGCCCGTACGCGCACCCGCTCCCACCGCTGCGTTCGTCCCGAGCGCAGCGCGAGCGCCAGCGAGCGCGGGCTCGAACGACGCCTTCGCCGCCCATCCCGCCTTCGCCGCCTTCCGCGCCGCCCACTGGCTCAAGCCCGACGGCACCTGCGCCCGCGCGCCGTGGCTCGACGACACCTTCCCGCGCCGCCTCGACGAGCGGATCGCCACGCTCGTCAACAAGGAGCAGTTCGCGCGCGCGTGGCTCCTCGCCGCCGCCGCCGAGCAGCTCGGCCACGCCCCGCTCCTCGCCACCGCCGACCTCGCCGCCGCCGCCGCCATCTCCGCGACGCCCACCTCGCCCGCCTCCTGGCTGCCGCCGCGCGCGCCGCTGCCCGCGCCGTCCGCGCTCGCGCCGACCCCGGCCGACCGCCTCCGCGTCTTCCTCGCCGCGCTGCGCCCCGCCGGCCAGACCTTCACCGCCGACCTCGCCGACGAGCTGGTCGACGCCGTCGACCTCGCCTCGCCGCAGCTCCGCGCGCTCGTCACCGGCCTCTTCGCGCTCGCCGCCGCCGGCCACGAGCCGGTCGCCCGCATGCGCGACGAGCTCGAGGGCGCGCTCGACGGAAAGAAGCTGAAGAAGCGCACCGACACCGCGCGCAAGGCCGTCGCGGCCGAGCTCGAGCGCCTCGAGCCACCGTCCGGCGCCGACGTCGACGCCGCCACGTGGTCCGCGATCGCCGCCGATCTCGCCGCCACCGTCGCGCCGCTCCTCCCCGACGCCGCGCCGGCATCGTCGTCGTCACCGTCGTCACCATCGTCACCGTCGTCACCATCGTCACCACCCTCCGGGCCCGCCGCCACCCGCGCTGCCCTGATCGACTGCGCCCGCCGCACCCGCGCCGCCGTCGCCACCCTCTCGCCTCGCCCGCACGCGCGCGCCGTCGCCTGGCGCGCCGCCCGCCGTGTCCTCGAC
>DASZXE010000217.1:0-6123 GCA_035546475.1 Kofleriaceae bacterium | reverse complement strand
TGCTGCGGCGGCGCCGGCGGCGGCTGCTGCACCTCCGGTTCGGGCGGCGGCTCGCGCACCGGCCGCGGCTCGACGCGCACCGCGACCATCACCGGCGGCGGCGGCTCGCGGCGCGGCGGCAGCTCGTCGAGGAGCTGGCGCAGCAGCAGGTGCGCGCCGATCGACACCGCCACGCACAGCGCCAGCTTGGTCCGATCGTCGGCGTTCATCGCGGCACGTTCACGGGCCCGGAGGCACCAGCTCGTCGGGATCGATCTGGATCGCGAACGACGTGACGCCCAGCGACTTCACGACGTCGAGGATCCAGACCACCCGGCCGTGCGCCGCGGCCTTGTCGGCGGCGATGACCGCCTGCGTCTTCGGATCCGCCTTCACCGCCGCCGCCACCGCCGCCTTCAGTCCGTCGGCGGTGACCGGGTGGTCGTTCAGGTAGAGCGTGCCGTCGCGCTGGAGCGTGATCGCCAGCGTGGTCGGCGGCGCGGTGGTGCTGTTGCTCGCCCGCGGCAGCTCGATCTCGATCGCCTGCCGCGCGATCAGGTGCGCGGTGAGCATGAAGATGATGAGCAGCACCAGCATGATGTCGACGAGCGGCGTCACGTTGATCTCCGTGATCACGCCGCGCCGCATGGCCGAGCCCGCCATCAGGCCGCCTCCCGCCCGGCGGGCCGCTTGAGCTGCGCCAGGATCTCGTGCGCGGTCGCATCCGCCGACGACGTCGTCCGCTCGACGTGGCGGACGAACGCGTTGTAGGTCGCCACCGCCGGCAGCGCGACCACCAGGCCGACGCCGGTCGCGACCAGCGCCTGCGCGATGCCGTTCATCACCGCCTGCGTCCCCTGCAGCGTGGCGCCGCCGAGGTCGTGGAACGCGCGCACGATGCCGAGCACGGTGCCGAACAGGCCGATGAACGGCGCGTTGTTGCCGAGCGTGCCGAGGAAGGCGAGCCGCCGCTCGTACCGCTCGCGCTCTCGCTCGGCGGCGGCTGCCCGCTGCTCGTCGGCGACCGCCGGACCGTCGCCGGCGCGCTCGAGGCACGCGCGCGCGACCGCCGCCTCCATCGAGCGGACGCCGGCCAGCCGGGCCAGCGCGTCGGCGGGCCCGGTGCGGCGGAGCGCGTCGAGCGCGGCCGCCAGCGCGGCGCGCGGCCGCCGCTCCTGCAGGTAGAACCACAGCCGCTCGATCATCACCGCCACCGCGGCGACCGACAGGCCGAGCAGCAGCCACAGCACCCAGCGCGAGCCGGCGCGCAGCATGAGGTCGAGGATGGTGGCGTCGATCGTGTCCTTGTCGTGCATGAACGAGCTCCTCTGCCGCGCGGCTAGAAGCGGCCGCGGGCGCCGATCGTGGGCAGCACGTAGCGAATGGAGTTGCCCGGCGAGACCTCCTCGGGGAGGAGCGCCACGTTGGTGACGTCGACGTAGAAGTCGAGCAGCCACGTCCGCCAGACGGCGCGCTTGTCGACGCGGACGTCGAAGCGCAGGTAGCCGTCGGCCCGCGCGGTGTTGTAGCCGGCGGTCGTCGTCGCCGGCAGGCCGCTCTGGTACTGCATGCGCAGGCCGACGTCCCAGTTGCGGCGGAGCGGCAGGCCGAGCACGAGGTTGACGAGCTGGCTGCGGTCGAAGTCGTACGGCACCCACGCCGACGACCGCCAGCGCTCCGAGCGCGACAGCGTGTACGACAGCCAGCCGAACACGCCGTGCTGCGCCTGCCGGCGGAGCAGCAGCTCGAGGCCGTAGGCGCGGCCGAGCTGCGGCCGGGTGAGCCGATCGATGAACGCCTGGACGTCGTCGCCGCCGGTGACGATCTGCGTCGGCACCAGCGTGGTGTTCGCGTCGGTGCCGACCGCCGCCGCGTTGAGCGACAGGTCGAAGATCGTCGGGTCCATGTAGTCGAAGTACGCCTCGGCGGAGAGCTGGAAGCGCGCGGCGAGCGGCACCTCGGCACCGAGGCTCGACTGGTACGACTCGAGGAGGCCGTAGCGGAGCGGCATCTGATCGAGGCCGGGCAGCGGCACCACGAAGCGCGGCGGCTGGTGGTAGATGCCGGCCGAGGCCTTGAGCCAGACGCTCGAGTCGTCGCTGTCGGGGGGCACGTCGGCGAGCTCGCGGCGCGCGAGCCGGTAGCGCACGGTGAGGCGCGGATCGACGGCCGGGCGCGACGCGGTCGCGTCGTCGTAGACGTCGCCGCGCACGCCGGCGCGGACGAGCCAGTCGTCCGAAGGCCGGACGAGGCCCTCGACGTAGGCGGAGCCGACGTACGACGTGCCGAGCTGCGACGTGATCCGCGAGATCGGGTTGGCGTCGGCCATCGCCGCGTCGCCCTGCTGGAGGAAGCGGGCGCTGCCCTGGAGGCCGCCGGCGAGCGTGAGCGAGGGGCCGCGCTGCCAGCGCAGCTCGGCGCGGGGCTCGACGGACTCGGTCGTGAAGTCGGTGCCGTTCGACAGCGTGTGGTCGTAGCCGCCGACGACCTCGGCGGACGCCTCGACGCCGCCGCGCGTCGCGTGCGCGCGCAAGGACAGCCGGTGGAAGCCGAGCACGAGCGTCGGCTCGAGCGGCGGCGTCGGATCGTTCGGATCGGCGTCGGCGGCGGGGGTGTCGAGCTCGTCGCGGGCGCCGAACGCGAAGACGGTCCAGCCGTTCGCGCGCGTGCCGCCGTCGAGGCGCGCCTGGTAGTCCCAGTACGACAGCGACGCGTCCTTGGTGGCGAGCGACAGGAGGAAGCCGGGGTAGCCGTAGCGCGCGGCGACCGTGCCGGTGGCGTGGAGCGGCCGGAGCGGTTCGCGGACGAGGCCACCGACCTGCAAGAGGTTGGCGTCGGCGTCGACGAGGTGGGCGTCGGGCGCGGCGCGGGCGGTGCGGCCGTCGACGATGCCGGCGGTGTAGCCACCGTAAGGCGCGGGGGCGCCGCCCGGGTAGAACTGGATCTCGTCGATGAAGTCGGGGTGGACGACGCTCGGCCCCGACAGCAGGTGGAAGAGCAGCGGCACGCGGGTGCCGTCGATGAGGAAGCCGGTCGAGCTGGGGCTGGCGCCGCGCACGACCGGGAACGGCAGGAGCGACGCGACGGCGGCGACGCCGGGCAGCGCCTGGACGACGCGGAACGGATCGCCGAAGGTGCCGGGCACCTGCTGCAGCTCGGGGCCGCGCAGCGTGATGCGCGAGACCTCCTGGCGGCGCTGCTCGCCGACGACGACGATCTCGTACGGATCGTAGCGATCGCGCTCGACGTAGTACTGGACGGCGAGCTCCTGGCGATCGGCGAGCGTCTCCTCCTGCACGAACGGGTCGTGGCCGGCGGCGTAGACGTCGATGCGCGCGGGGCCGGGCGGCAGCTCGAGGCGGAAGTGGCCGTGGTCGTCGGCGTCGGCGGCGTACGAGCGTCCGCCGACCTCGGCGGTGACGGTCGCGTGATCGATCGGCGCGCGGGTGCCGAGCTCGACGAGGCGGCCGCGGAGGACGGCGGTGCGGGCCGGGCCGGTGTCGGTCGGGCCGGTCGGCGGCGGCGGCGGCGGGGGCGGCGGCGTGAAGGTGTGCGTGAAGGTGATCGCGACCGGGACCGGCTGGCCGCCGTAGCGGCCGGGCTCGAAGCGGAAGGCGCGGGCGGCGGCGAGGACGGCGTCGTCGAACGGGGGCTGCGGCGCGGTGACGAGCTCGGCCTGCTGCACGGTGCCGGTGGCGTCGACGAGGAGCTTGACGGTGACGACGACCGGCGCGGTGATGGCCGGCGCGCCGGCGGGGGCGGCGACGTCGGTGCTGGTGAGGGCGCGGGGAGGTTCGAACTGCGGGCCGGCGTCGGCTCCGGCATCGGCTCCGGCGTCGGCTCCGGCATCGGCGGGCGGGCCGGCGTCGGCGGGCGGGCTGGTGGTGGGGACGCCCGCGTCGACGGGGCCGGCGTCCTGCGCGCGGGCGGCGCGCGAGGCGAGCGCGAGCGCCGCGGTGGCGACGAGCGCCGTCGCGAGCGTGGCGGCGACGCGGGCCGTCAGCGCCACGTGATCCCCCAGCCGACCGTGACGCCCGCGTGCGGCCAGTACTGGCGGCGCACGATCGGGCGCGCGGTGTCGGGCTCGAGGCGGCCGGTCGGATCGACGCACGCGGTCTCCTGGCCGATCGCCTCGACGGAGAGGCCGGTCGACGCGCGCGGGCCGAGCACGTACGACCACTCGGCGCGGACCAGACCGGCGGCGCCGACGCCCGAGCAGCTCGGCAGCGGCGTCCGTGCGTCGGGGAACGTGTACGACGTGTCGAGCGTCGACGGCAGCGGCTCGACGTCCATCCGGCCGGTGCGGCCCTCGACGATGCCGCCGAAGCCGAAGCCGGCGGCGAGCGACAGGTGCGACGTGACGTGCCAGGTCGGATCGATCGTGCCGGCGAAGCGCAGCCCCGACAGCTCGCCGGTGCGCGACGCCGACGCGTACTGGAACGACGCGTAGACGGACCAGTCGGCGTCGAGGCGCAGGCCGATGTGGAGGACGGCGGCGAGCAGCCGGCCGCCGGGCGCGCCGCGCAGCCCGACGAGCTCGCCGTACGCGGCGCCGAGCCCGAGCCGGAAGCCGGAGCGCCGCCACGCCGCCCGGTCCGCCTCCGTCGGCAGCGACAGCCGCGGCACGCCATCGTCGTCGGAGTCGCGCCGCGACGAGCTCGGCGTCGCGTCTGTCGTCGCCGGCGTCGTGGTCGCCGTCGGCGTCGTGGTCGTCGTCGCCGGCGTCGTGGTCGTCGGCGTCGTGGTCGGCGGCGTCGTGGTCGTCGGCGTCGGCGTCGGCGTCGTGGTCGTCGGCGTGGTCGTCGTCGGCTGCGCGGTCGTCGCCGGTGCCGTCGCCGGCGCAGGCTCATCGGCGCGCGCCACCGCCGCGCACGCGAGCGTCGCGCCGGCCACGAGGGCGAGCGTGCGGGCGCTCATCGGGCGGCCGGCACCGGGCACGGCCACCACGGCGGCGGCGAGGCGGTGTGGTCCCAGTCGGGCTGCGCGCACAGCGGGTCCTCGCGGCACCCGCGCAGCACGAAGTGGCTGAGGCTCGGGCACGCGTCGTCGGTCCGGCCGGTCACCACCAGCTCGAGGACGTCCGACGTCGTGCCGTCGAACGACGGCAGGTGTACGCACGCGCTCGTGCGGTCGGTCAGGTCCGGCTCCTCGTCGGGCTCGCGGTAGCGCACGCTCGAGTCCGCGCGCCGCTGCGTGCACGCGACCGCCTGCACCTCGGCGGGTGCGCGCAGCGGGATCTCGACGGTCGTGTCGGCCGGCGCCGCCTCCGTGCACGTCGCCGGATCCTCCGGCGGCAGCTCGCCGCGCAGCGCCGCCGCGATCGCGTCGCTCGCCGAGAAGCCGCCCGCGCCGACGATCGAGAAGCCGGGCGGCGGCGCCGGACAGCCCGCCCGCGGATAGAACGCCGCGCCGGCGTTGAACGCCCCCTCGCGGTACGCGACCCGCCGGTCCGGCTCGGTCATCGTCACGAAGCTCGCGCCGTAGACCCGATCGGTGAGCCGGGTCGGCGTCGAGTCGTCGTTGACGTCGGCCAGCCGGTTTGGCCGCGCGAGCTCGAGCGTCCCCGTCCCGTCGCGGTCGTCGTAGACGACCAGGCTGCCGAACGCCGCCCGCGCCGTCACGTCGCCGACCATGACGTCGGCGGCCGGCAGCGTCGCCAGCGAGATCGTCGCCGGCGCGCCGACGGTGACGTCGACGTTCTCGCCGACGCGCAGCGGCACGAAGCCGAACGGATCGCGGCAGCCCGCGGCGATCACCGCCGCCGCCTCCTCGTTCTCCGGCGGCAGGATGCAGAGCGGCTCGGTGAGCCACTGCATGCCCCACACGAGCGCCACCCGCAGGTGCGGCGGCCCGGTGTCGCCGGGCGGGCGCAGCGGGCCGAGGTCGCCGGTCGCCTCGACGGTGAACGTCACCAGCGGCGGCGCCGGACCGCCGAGGCCCTGCAGGTCGCCGCAGGCGCCAGCCGCGCCGGCCGCGATCGCCAGCGCACCGCCGAGCACCGCCGCGCGCGCGCTCACGGCTGCCACCCGAGCCCGAGCGTCGCCGTCCAGCCTCCGCGCAGCCGCCCGTCGAGCAGGTCGACGCCCGGCCCGCCGCTGACCGCGAGCGCCCACGGTCCGCGCACGCGCACCGCGATCGCCGCCT
>DASZXE010000216.1:0-2447 GCA_035546475.1 Kofleriaceae bacterium | reverse complement strand
CGGCGGCCGTGGTCATCACCCGCCGCCGATGCCGCCGACGCCGCCGGTGCCGCCGACCGAGGACCTCACCGTCGACCTCGAGACCACGACGCTGCAGGGGACGGTGTTCGAGCCCGAGGGCCTGCCGCCGCCGCCGTTCGTGCCGGTGAAGCCCGCGCGCAAGACGACGCTCGACCGCGAGCGCGCCGTCTGGCGCAAGGTCGCCGCCGATCCGCACGCGCCGCTCGCGCGCAAGGCCAGCGAGGCGCAGCTCCTCGCGTCGCTCGCGTACGAGAAGGCGATCACGCTGCCCGCCGACGCGCCGGCGCGCGAGACGCTGTTCGCCGAGGCCCGGGGCGCGCTCGCGACCGTGCACGACGCGGCGAAGGACAAGGTCGATCGCACCACGCTGGAGATGGCGGCCGCGCTCGCGCTCGTCGACGGCGATCGGGCGTCGGCGCGGCCGTACCTCGAGGAGCTCGTCGGTCGGTTCGCGAAGGCCGGGGCCGCCGACGACGGGGCCAAGGCCGGGGCCGCCGACGCCGACGCCGAGAGCGCCCGCGCGCAGCTCGCGTTCACCGACCTCGCCGCCGGCAAGGACGCCGACGCCGCCACCGCCGTCGGCGACGCGCAGCCGTCCTCGGATCATCCCGACCTCGCCTACGTGATCGCGTGGGTGCGGTTCCGTGGCGGCGACGGCCCGGGCGCCGCCGCCGCGATCGCCGACGCCGCCGCCGCGTGGAAGGACGACGCCACCCGGGCGGCGATCGTCCGCGACTACCTGATCATGAGCACGCGCGGCGGCGTCCCGCCCGCCGACGCCGCCGACGGCCTCACCCGGCTCGTCCCCGAGGGCACCGCCCGCACCCTCGCGCTGCTCGAGCTGCCGCGCGCCTACGACCTCGCCGGCCAGGACGCCGACGCCGACGCGTCGGTCGAGCTCGTCCTCGGCCGCGTCGGCGCCGCGCTCGAGCCGGGCGTCGTCTACGACACGCGCCGCAACCAGGCCGAGTACGCGCGCAAGGCCGGGCGCATCGACCTGGTCGCCGAGCGCTGGCAGGCGGTGCTCGCCGCGTTCGACGCGTGCAGCGCGTGCGCCGACCGCCGCGCGGACCTCGAGCACGAGCTGTCGCAGCGCGCGTACGAGCAGCACACGATCTACGTCACCTCGGGCGACGCCGCCCGCAAGACCCTCGCGCTCGCCCTCTACCGGCTGTACGCGCGGCTGACCGGCGGCGCCGACGACCCGGTCGCCGCCCACGCGCGCGAGCTCGAGAGCGCCCACGCGCCCGACGACGGCAGCCAGTACCACGAGGCGGTGCGCGTGCCGATCGTCGCCCGCTTCCAGGAGGTCCTCGCCTGCTACGAGGCCCGCCTGCAGGGCGAGCGCAACCTCGGCGGGCCGCTCACGGTCCGCCTCGAGGTCGACCAGCACGGCGCGGTCACCGGCGTCACGACCGAGCCGGCGCGCGGCCTCGGCGGCATGGCCTCGGTCGCCGGCTGCGTCGAGGATCGCGCGCGCCACTGGACGCTGCCGAGCCGCCCGCGCCCGGGCGTCGCGCGCATCTCGCTGCCGTTCGTCCTCGGCGCGCTGCCGCCGCCCGGTTGACCGCGGCGGCGGCGGCCGAGGTCAGAGCCGTGACTCGGGCTGCGTGATCGCGGCGAAGCGCCGGTGATCGGCGAGGAAGCGGCGCGCGATCGACACCCGCCGCTCGTGGCCCGCGTCGACCGCCGCCGCGCCCGGCTCGCCGGCGTGCACGAGGAACGCCGCCAGCGCGTGCGCGCAGATCTCGAGCCGCCCGGCCCGGTGCGCCGCCGCCGCCAGGTTCCAGTGGTGGAGCGGCCACGCCGGCTCGAGCTCCGCCGCCCGCGCCAGCGTGCGCACGGCTCCGTCGAGCTCGCCGAGCCCGAGCAGGCAGAGGCCGAACGCCGAGATCGCCTCCGCGTCGTCGGGGCGGCGCGCCACCACGTGCTCGAGCAGCGGCCGCGCCCGCGCGCCGTCGCCCGCCGCCAGCAGGTCGAGCGCGCGGCCGAGCACCGCCGCCGCGTCGACCGACCGCTCCGTCACGTGGCTGTCGGCGAGCTCCAGCAGATCGCGGCCGAGGTAGTAGCCCGACGGCAGCGCGCGCCCCGCCGCGACCGCCCGCCGCGCCGCCGCCGCCACCAGCCGCCGCGCCGACGACGGCGTGAGCGCGACCCGCGCGTAGCCGTCGGCGGCGATCGGCTCGATCACGCTGTCGCGCAGCTCGGCGAGCGTGCCCGCGTCGCGGTAGAGCACGTCGGACAGCGCGCCGCCGGCGTCGACGAGCACGCACAGCGATCGCCAGCGGCGCTCGCCCGCGACCCGCCGCGCGATCGCCACCACGACCCGCCCGTCGTCGTGGCGCAGGCCCGCGAGCAAGGCCGGCCGGCCCTGCGGCCGCACCGCCGGCGCCGCCGCCAGCCGCAGGGGCGCCCTCAGCCGGTCG
>DASZXE010000215.1:0-2686 GCA_035546475.1 Kofleriaceae bacterium | reverse complement strand
GGCGCCGGCGCCTGCCGGCCGCGCAGCGACGGCGGCGGCGGCGGCGCGTCGCTGTTCCCCGACGGCGGCGTGCTCGTGCCCGACGACGCCGCCGGCGTGCCTCGCCGCGGCCATGTCCTCTACCCGGGCGCACCGGCCTCCTTCGTCGATCTCGTGCGCGACGCGGCGCCGTCGGTGGTCGCGATCCGCGCGACGATCCCGGTGCGCAGCGGCCCCGCCGCGATGTTCCCCGGCGCGCCGCCGACCGCGAGCGACACCGCGCTCGGCACCGGCTGCGTCATCGAGAGCCGCGGCCGCGACGTCGTCACCAACGATCACGTGCTCGGCGACGTCGCCGACGTGAAGGTCGGCTTCACCGACGGCACCGAGCTGCCGGCGCGCATCGTCGGCCGCGATCCGCGCCTCGACCTCGCGCTGCTCGCGATCGACGCGCCGCGCGCCCCGGCCCTGCGCCTCGCCGACACCGACGACGTCGAGGTCGGCGAGTGGGCGGTGGTGCTCGGCAACCCGTTCGGCGACGAGGTCAGCGCCTCGGCCGGCATCGTGTCGGCGACCGGCCGCACCGCCGCCGGCTCGCTGGTGCCCGGGCCGGCGATCGGCTTCCGCACCTTCCTGCAGCTCGACGCGCGCGTCCACCGCGGCAACTCCGGCGGCCCGGTCCTGTCGACGGCCGGCGAGGTCATCGGCGTCGCGGTCGCCACCGGCGAGCGCCCGGGCGAGCTCGCGTTCGCCATCCCGGCCGCGCGCGTGCGCGAGGTGCTCGAGCCGCTCAAGCGCGACGGCGTCGTCAAGCGGGCGTGGATCGGCGTCCTCGCCCGTCCGGTCACGCGCGCGCTCGCCGACCAGCTCGGCCTGCCCGCCGCCGGCGGCGCGCTCGTCACCGAGGTCAAGCCGTCGTCGCCGGCCGCCCGGCTCGGCCTGCGCCCCGGCGACGTCATCCAGGCCTGGAACGGCCGTCCCGTCGACGATCGCAGCCTGCCCTGGCTCGCCGCCGCCGCCCCCGCCGGCACCCCCGTCGAGCTCACGCTCTGGCGCGACCGCGCCACGCTCACCGCCCAGCTCGTCCCCGAGCCGATGCCCGAGTAGCGCGGTCCGAGCCCCGCCGAACGGCACGCCACCCGGCGGCCTCGGGCCGCCGGCCGCCTCGCAGGGGTGGCCAGAACGCCAACCCTCTCGTCGATCGATCGGCCTCGGGGAGAACCGCGAGCCCCGATCTCCACACAGAACAACCCCGGCCCGAGCTGCGCTCGGGGCCTTCAGCGCGGGGGCGACCGGCGGAGCACGAGCGCGAGGACGGCGACGGCGAGCAGCACGGGGGCGACGAGCCACCAGCGGCGGCGGCGCGCGCTGCCGGTGACGCGGCCGCTGGTCATCTTGACGGCGAAGGCGTCGACGCCGGCGCCGAGCGCCACGGCGCGTCGCGCCGCCACGGCCCGGGCGCGCTCGCGCTCCACGAGCTCGCCGATCACGCGGCGAGCCTGCCGCACGTCGCGCGCGTCGCGCACGAGGCCGACCGTCCGCAGGTTGGCGACGCCGGCCTCGCGCTCGGCCGGCGCGACCTCCGGAGACGCCGCCGGGTCGACGAGCGCCTCGACCTCGGCGCCGATGCCGGCGAGCTGCTCGCCGAGCTCGCGGAAGTTCACCTCCCTCGCCGACGGATCGACGCCGTCGCTGAAGATGACGAGCAGCTTGCGCTCGATCGGCTCGTCGCGGAGCAGGACGTACGCCTGGTGGAGCGCGGCGACGAGGTCGTGGCCCTGCCGGCCCTCGTACGCCTGCTGGTGGCCGAGCTTGTCGTAGGTCAGGTCGGCGAGGGCGGTCATCGGCTGGCGCAGGTCGACGCCATCGCCGTAGACGACCAGCGCCCCGCGCGAGCTCGGTCCGCCGGCCTGCGACAGCGTGCCGCCGCCCTCGGCGGGCCCGAGCGCCGCCGCCACCACGTCGTACGCGCCGCGCGCGAGCCCGACGTCGCAGTCGGTGCCGGAGCAGCCATCGGCCCGGTGCTCGTTGCCGAGGTACGCCTCGGTCCCCTCGACGACGACCACCACGGCGAGCGGCGGGTCGGGCCGCACGTCGGCCCCGCCATCGCGGGCCTCCTCCGCGTCGTCGGTGGCAGCGGCCTCGTCGACCCCACCGGCGGGATCGGCGTCGTCGGTCTGCGCCCGTGCCGGCGCGGCCGCGCCGGCCGCCAGCCAGGCGCCGACGAGCCACGCCGCGGCCGTGGGGAGCCTCGCTTCGCTGGTTCGCACGCCGTCAGCGTACCGCCGGCGCGGCTACCGGCGGCGCCGCCACAGCCCGACGCCGATCCCGAGCACCGCGACTCCCGCCACCGCCGCCCACGGCCAGCGGCCGTGCCTGGCCGGCGCGGGTCGCGGGGCGCGGCGGCGGGTCAGGTCGCGACGAGCCAGCGGGGATCGATCGTCTTGGCGCCGACGGCGGCGAAGTCGACGACGACGCGGCGGCTGAAGCCGGAGCCGCGCGTCTCGACGACGCGCCCGACGCCGAACGCCGCGTGCCGCACCTGCGCGCCCGGCACGAACGGGTCGTCGGCCGCCCGCTTGAGATCGGCGTCGGCGTCGTACGTCGGCACGTCGTCGCCCCACGGCCGCTGGTCCAGCTCGTCCCGGCCGCCGCCGCCGAACCGACGCCGGCCGCCGCCGCCACCGCCGCCACCGCCGCTGCCACC
>DASZXE010000214.1:0-2223 GCA_035546475.1 Kofleriaceae bacterium | reverse complement strand
GATCCGATAGGGCCAGGCAGGAGCCTGTGGCGCGATGGCCGAAAACCGCCTCCAGCCCTCGATCCTCCCGGGCCATCATCGGTGGGCCGGACGAACCAGCGGCCAGCTCGACCGAGGTTCGAGACCGGCTCCGCTCCATGCGCTGCCGGCTCATGGGCAACTGAAACGTCCGTTCGCCTGCGCGTCGAGCGAGCGTCGGAGCCCCGCGTCGAGGGCCGTGGCCGTCAGGGGCTGCACGCCGGCAGCGTGCTCGAGCAGGTCGGCGGCGGGTCGCCGCCGAGCTCAGAAGCTGCGGCCTCGGCCCACGCGAGCCCGTGCTCGATCTTCCGCTCGAGGATCGTGTCGTGCGTCGCGAAGGTGTCGGTGCAGACGCTCGGCGTCACGCCGTCGGCCTCGAGCTTGGCGACGTCGCACGCGGCCTCGCTCGCCGCCGGCATGACCTGATCGGCGAGGCCCTGGATGACCAGCACCTTCGCGCCCTGCGGATCGGCGTGGACGACGTTGGCCTGCATCCACGTGTAGAAGCCGCGCGCCGGCTCGACGCAACCGTCGGTGCCGTCGATGCAGGCGATCATCGCGCGGCGGAAGCCGTCGTCGACGAGGTCGCGGGCGTGGAGCTGCTGCGCGCCGAGCGCGCCGCCGAGCGGCACCGTGCAGAGCGAGTCCATCTCGGAGAGGAGCGCGCTGCGCTGCGCCTCGGGGAAGCTGTCGCCCGCGTGGTCGGCGCCGAGCTTGTTGGCGAAGTAGCCGTACTGGCGCAGCACGGTCACCGTCGGCGGCGCCAGCCCGAGCGTGCCGGTGAACGCATCGGGGTTGCGCAGCACGCGCTCGTAGCCGAACGAGCCGGGGCGGATCGGCCACTCGGGCGCGATCGCGACGGCCGCGCGCAGGTGGTGGGCGCCGGTGAGCTCCTGCTCGAGCGCCTGCGCCGACAGCACGACGCCTCCGCCCTGGCTGTAGCCGAGCGCGACCACCGGGTCGCCGACGCCGCCGGTGAGGTCGCGCAGCGCGCGCACGCCGTCGAACAGCTCCGACGCGGCCTCGCGGTTGTCGAGGTAGGCGTGGACGCCCTCGTTGCCGAGGCCGGCGAGGTCGGGCGCGATCGCGACGAAGCCGCGCGCCGCGAACGGCAGCCCCAGGTTGGCCATCGGCGACGCGTCGTGCGACGGCGCGCAGGAATCGGCGAGGCCGGCCGTCGAGCGGGCGATGAGCGCCACCGGCGCGGGCGTCGCACGCGGCGCGAGCGGCAGCCACACGGTGGCGGTGGTGACCGCGGCGGTGCCGTCGCCGCGCACGGTCCGGTACGCGATCTTGACGATGCTGACGCCGGTCGTCGCCTCGACGGTGGCGCCGGCGGCGTCGGCCCGCATCGCCGCGGTGGCCGCGTCGTAGACGGCGCCCTGCGCGCAGCGGACGACGTCGCCGCGGAGCGCGGCCGTGAGCGGCGGCAGGCCGGCGGGCGTCCGGTAGATGTCGTCGGCGGCGTCGGTGCAGCCAGCCGGCATCGCCGTGTACGGCCGCGGCGCCGCGTCGAGCTCCGGCGCCGCGTCGAGGGCCGTCGCGTCGGATCCGCCGTCGACGCCCTCACCAGCAGGTGCCGTCTCGCCGCACGCCGCCGCCAGCACCGCGAGGAGGATCCAGCTCCGATGAAGCCCGCTCGTCGCCATGCGCGGGGGCATACGACAATTTGCACCTTGCGTGCAAATACATTCGCCCACGCCGGCCCGCCGTCGCCGCGGAGTCGAGGCCGGGTCGCTCCCAGGACACCTTTCCGGGCCCGGGCTGTCCTCCGTCCCGACCGGGCTGTGCTCCGCCGGCCGCGGACCCGCCGTCCGTCCGTCGACCAGGCCCGGCCCGGCCGCGGGAGGCGCAGCGTGCGAGGCCGCGGGGCTCAGGCGGTGCGCGCGCGGGCGACGATGCCGGGCAGGATCGCCAGCACGTGATCGACGTCGGCGTCGGTGACGCCGGGGCCGAGGCTCAGGCGGTGCGCGCGCGGGCGACGATGCCGGGCAGGATCGCCAGCACGTGCTCGACGTCGGCGTCGCTGACGCCGGGGCCGAGGCTCAGGCGAACGCCCTCGTGGGCGCGCGCGGGCGAGAGGCCGAGCGCGAGCAGGACCGGCGACGGCTTGACCGAGCCCGACGAGCACGCGGCCCCGGTCGATGCAGCGACGCCGGCGAGGTCGAGCGCCATCACGATCGCGTCGCCGCGCGCGCCCTCGAA
>DASZXE010000213.1:0-1657 GCA_035546475.1 Kofleriaceae bacterium | reverse complement strand
GAGCCGGCGCGCCCGCTCCGACGGATCGGCCGGCGCGCGCGGCGCCAGCTCGCGGAAGTAGGCGCGGGTCACCGCGTCGCGGCCCTGCGTGCGCGCGGCCGACAGTTCCGTCGACGCGGCGAGCGCCAGGAACGCCGCCGCCTGGCTCGGCGCCACGTAGCCCTCGCGCGCGCGGCGGTCCTCGCGGTCGGCGGCCACGTCGCCGGCGAGCAGCTCCTCCGACGTGAGGAGATCGTACAGGCCGCCCGCGTCGTCGACGTCGCGGGCCGACAGCGCGCAGCACCGCTCGAGGATGCGCACCAGCGTGTCGTGGTGCTCCTCGTCGAGCGCGACCAGCACGGTGACGATCGCGTCGAAGCCGTCGTGGCGCCGCGCGATCACCCGGTACGCGTCGAGCTCGTGGTAGAGGCAGCCCTCGAGCGCCTTCTCGATCGGCTCGCCCTCCTCGCCGAGCTCGGAGACCTCGACGGCGAGCGCGTCGAGGTCGAGCACGACGACCTGCTGGTGGAGCGCGTGGACGACCAGCTCCTCGGGCAGCTCGGCGACGCGGCGGGCGGTGAACGCGGCGCCCGCCTCGAGCATGACCTCGAGCCAGACGATGAAGCGGGCGGCGTCGAACGCCTCGTCGCGGCCGGGCCGGTCGCCGCGCCACAGATCCTCGTCGAAGACCTGGACGAGCTGGTCGGTCGTCGCCAGCGCGATCAGCTCGCCGGCGTCCTCGAGGCCGACGGGATCGATCAGGCGGGCGAGCGCGCGCGGCTCGAGCTCCTGCACCGCGGCGACCAGCTCGCGGTCGTCGAGCACGCGGGCGAGGAGCTGGCGGCTCGACGGCGGGGTGAACGCGAGGGCCTGCGCGGCCGAGGAGCGGACGAGCGCGTCGGTCATGAACACGCTCATGGGCCCGGCGGCGCGGTCGGTCAAGGGCCGAGCGTCCGGCCGCCGGACGAGGCGCGCCGCCGATCACGCCGCGAGGTCCGCCGGGACGATCCACCGTTCCCTCGTCACGCGACTCGTGAGATGATCCTCATGCGAGACGAGGACGAGGGCGCCGGGGTCAGGCAGCGCCTCGTGTGCGGCTCGTCAACCGCCGGCTGCACGCGGGCGCGCGGGCGGGGCGCGCGGGCGGGCCGCTTCTGGCACATTCGGGGGGTGGCGCTCGCCCGCGGCACGACGATCGGAGGCTGGGAGGTGCTGCGCTCCGTCGGCGAGTGGCCGTGGCCGGAGGCGAAGGCCGAGCGCACCGACGGCACGCTCGCCCGCCTGACGGTGCTGCCGGCGGCCGCCGCGCCGACGCCGGCCGAGCTGATCGCGTGGCGCGGCGCGCTGGCGCCGTCGACGCTCGACCACCCGGGCTTCCCCGCGGTGCGCGGCCTCGGCCACGACGCCGACCGCGGCCTGCTCTGGATCGCCCGCGTCTGGTCGCCGTGGAGCACCTACGCGGCGATCGCGGGCGGCCACCCGCCGATGCCGGTCGGCCAGCGCGGCGCTGCGCTCGCCAGCCTGGGCGCCGCGCTGGTCGCGCTGCACGCCGCCGGCGCCGTCCACGGCGGGCTGTCGGCGGCGCGCGTCCTGCTCTCGCGCGCCGACGGCAGCGCGTGCGAGGTGCTCGACCTCGGCCTCGACGTCGTCGCCGCCGGCCTCGGGCTGACGCCGCCCG
>DASZXE010000212.1:0-6326 GCA_035546475.1 Kofleriaceae bacterium | reverse complement strand
GCTCGGCCTGCCGATCGACGCGGTCCGCTTCGAGCTCGGCGACAGCACGCTGCCCGAGGCGCCGCCGTCGGTCGGCTCGTTCACCGCCGCGAGCGTGGCGCCGGCGGTCCACCGCGCGTGCCGGGCGCTGGTCGGCTCGCTGGTGGCGCTCGCGATCGCCGACGAGCAGTCGCCGCTGCACGGCCTGCAGCCCGCCGAGATCGCCGGCGAGGACGGCGCGCTCCACGCGATCGCGCAGCCGGCGCGCCGCGATCCGTACACGGCGGTGCTCGCGCGCAGCGGCAAGCCGGAGCTGGTCGCCGAGGCGCACGCCGAGGCCGGCGACGAGCGCCGGACGTACTCGATGCACGCGTTCGGCGCGATCTTCGCCGGCGTGCGCGTCGATCCGGACGTCGGCGAGCTGCGCGTCGACCGGCTGGTCGGCGCGTTCGCCGGCGGCACCGTCCTCAACGCGCGGACGGCGCGCAGCCAGCTCATGGGCGGCATGGTCTGGGGCCTCGGGATGGCGACGCGCGAGCAGTCGGTGCGCGACCCGCGCAGCGGCCGCATGGTGACGCGCGACCTCGCCGACTACCACGTGCCGGTCCACGCCGACGTGCCCGCGATCGACATCCTCCTCGTGCCGGAGCACGACCCGTTCGTCAACGAGCTCGGCGTCAAGGGCCTCGGCGAGATCGGCGTCACCGGCGTCGCCGCCGCCATCGCCAACGCCGTCTACCACGCCACCGGCACCCGCCTCCGCGAGCTGCCGATCAAGATCGAGGACCTCCTCGCCTGACCGCCGCCCGTCCCGGGCAGCGCGAGCGCCGGCCGGCCGCCGTCGAAGGACGGCAGCGCGTCAGCGGACGTCGATCGGCAGCGTCTTCGCGCCGCCGGTGCGGATCAGCGCCGCCTTCGCGTCGTCGTAGTGCGCCGGCGCCGGCCCGGGCGCCGCGGTGTCGAACGCGATCACCTCGTAGTGCCCGACCGCCGTCGGCTCCATCGTCCGCACGCCCCTGCCGTGCCGCACGCACCGCGGCGGCGCGATCGACGCCCCGTCGCAGCCCAGCACCAGCCGGTCCGTGTGCTCGTCGGTCCGGTAGATCCACACCGCGCCGCCCTTCACGTCGGAGATCGCGAAGATGTTGTCGCCCGACGTCCACCCGCCCGGCCCGCCGCGCGTCGTCGACCCGCTCGGCACCTGATCGATGCTCGCCTCGAGCACGGTCGGCTTGCGGCCGTTCACCACCAGCAGCACGATCGCCGCCGCCACCAGCGCGCCGCCGACGCCCGCGCCCAGCCACCACCGGTTGCGCCGCGGTGCGCGCACCTTCGCGAGCACCTCCTCCTCCCAGCCATCGCGCGGCCGCACGTCGGTGCCGACGTCGGCGAGCGCGTCGGTCAGCCTGCGGTAGGTCGCGCGCGACGCCTGGCAGTCGAGGCACCCGTCGACGTGCGGATCGGGCAGGCCCCGCTCCTGGCGCAGCAGCCCTTCGCGGTCGAAGTGCTCGCACGTCATGGTTGCCCTCCGCGCGGCTGACTCGCGCTCCCGTACGAGCGGTATCCGTCGTGACAGCTCATGGCACCTCTGTGCTCTTGAGGCGACGCTCGAGACACTTCCGCAACACGGGAAGCGCACGGGCCACGCGCTGCTGCAAGGTCCCCGGCTTTTCCTCCGCGGTTCCGCTGCCTTCGCGGTTGATCTTGGCGATCTCCTCGTACTGGAAGCCGTCCCGGTAACGCAGCAAGACCGCGTCTTTCGTGGCAGGGGCCAGACCATCGAGGCAGTGCTCGAGGAGCTTGCGGAGCTGCTCGCGCGACACGGCCTCGAACGGTGAAGGGTCGTCGGACGGGTCGGTCGCGCCCGGGTCCTCGGTCGCCTCGAACTTCCGGTCGTGGCGGCCGCGCGTCTTGATGTGGTCGAGGCAGCGGTGGTTGGCGATGCCGAACAGCCACGTCCGCAGGCTCGACCTGCGCTCGAACCTCGCGAGATCGCGGTGCGCCTCGATGAAGACTGTCTGGTGCACGTCGTCGGCGCGGTCGCTGCCCAGTCGCGACGCGCAGAAGCGGTAGATGGCGACGCCGTGCGCCTTCATGAGCAGGCGCAGCGCGCGCTCGAGGTCGCCGCCGTCGACCGCAGCCAGGACCGTGGCATCGTCGACCGCGAGGTCGGACGACAGCTCGGCCGCGGCGCTGGGCATCGGCGGCATCTTACGGGTCCGGGTCGCCCCTGTCATGGAAGCGGCGCCCGGACCGCGCGCCGCGCCGCCGTCGCGTCAGTGGGTCAGCGGATCCCCCGGTGGCGTCGGCGGCATCGGCTGCTGCGGCTGGTCCCGCGGCAGCGGCGGCGGCACGTCCCACCAGTGCACGGCCGGCATGCAGTACTTGGCGCAGTCCGGCCGGCCGCAGAGGCAGTGCGGAATGACCATGATGCCCTTCGACGTGTCCGGGCCGATCGCCTCGGCGTGGCCGTCGACGACGACGTACGGCGCCGCCGGCAGCGGGTAGTAGACGACCTTGCCGCCATCGACGACGGCGATCGCGAAGTGGTCGTCCTGCTGGACGACCGCCGACTGCGGCCCCTTCGCGGGCGGAGGACACGCGGTGAGCAGGGCAGCCGCCAGCGCGGCCAGGACCAGGCGACCCTTCATGGAGAACCTCCGACGACGTTCGAGCGGGGCAGGGCGGCGGCGGGCGCATCGCTCTCCGCCGAGCCGAAGTACACCATCATCGACCAGACATCGACAGCGGTGCCGGCCGCGATCTCGTCTCGCTGCGTCCGGGCCAGCGCCAGCGCCGGGGCACGCGCGCCGCCGTGCCGGTAGAAGGCGGTGACCATGCGATGGCTCGCGTCGTCCGGAAGCAGCCCGGCAGAGCCGAGGACGCCGCGCGCACCGCTGGCCAGCAGCGCCGCCGCGATCGACGTCCACATCGCGTCGTGGTCCTGCGCCGCCGACACGCAGCTCGCGACCACGGCGAGGTCGGGCGCGAGGTGCATCGCGAGCAGCTCGCCGACGGTGACCTCGCCGTCGTGCAGGACGAGCGTGCTGAGGCCGTTGCTGCGAGCACCATGGGACGCGAGGTGCAGCACCGACGCGCGGCCGGCGCGGGCGAGGCGGTCGCGGGTCGCCTGCTCGCGGACGAACGCGGCGGTGCCGAGCGTGCCGGCCACCTCGCGCGCCTCGTCGAGCGCTCCCGGCAGATCGTCCGTCGGATCACCGAGCACGACCGGCGCCGTGGCGGCACCGGCGGTCCGCACCGGCTCCGTCGCGATGCGCAACGTCGGCGCCAGGACGAGCGGGTGCAGCTCGACGAGGTAACGGTCGCCGACGCGGAGCGCGGCGAAGCGAAGGCCGTCGAGCGCCCGGTCGGGCACGATGACGATCGGTGCGCCGGCGGGCGGTAGCGCCGGCGCCGGCAGCAGCCTCGCCGACAGCGCCGCCGCCGCCGAGCCGCCCGGCTGCGCGCGTGCGTCGTCGATCGTCGTCGCCAGCTCCGCCAGCGTCGCGATCGGCTCCAGCGACGTCGGCCTCCCCGGGCGGAGCGCCACCCGCCACATCCGGCCGCGCGCCGAGAAGAAGGCGAGCACCGTCGACGTGGGCGCCGCGGTGCTGGCCACCGACGCCGACGCCGCCTGCAGATCGAGGCTGCGGCGCAGCGCCGTTCGCTCGATCGCGCCGGCGACCGCCTGGTCGAGCGTGCGCGCGGTCGCGGCGGTGGGCTCGGCGGCGAGCTGGTCGATGAAGTCGCGGGTCAGCGCGCGCTCCATCGCCATCAGCGCGCCGGGCACGTTGCCGCGCCGTGCGCGCAGCTCGAACAGGGCCTCGTACGGCTCGCGCAGCTCGTCGTCGAGCGCCGCGCGGGTCTCGCGGTAGTGCGCGCCGTCGCGCAGTTGCTCGACGGCCGTCGTGGCGTCCTGCAAGGCGACCTCGGCCTCGTCCTGTCGTCCGCGCTCTGCGAGGACCTCGCCCAGCAGCGTGGAGACCCGCGCGCGAAGGCTGGTCCCGAGGGGCTGGCGGCTGAGCGCGATGAGGCGATCGGCCGCGCTCGCGGAGGCGCCGCGCGCCAGCGCGAGCTCGATCGCGAGCAGCTCGTGCTCGCCGTCGCGGCTCGGGTCGGTGCCGTACTGGGTGCGCACGTCGGCCTCGAGCGCGTCGACGGCGCCGAGGTGCCGCTCGATGTCGGCGAGGAGATCGTCGCCGCCGGCCGTCCCGTCGCGGTTCGCGACGCGCGCGAGGTCGACGTGGACGAGCCCGAGGTGGCACCGCTGGGTCAACACCAGATCGAAGCCGGCGCCGTCGAGACAGCCCGCATACATCGTGCTCGCGCTCGCCAGCCGGTGCGCACGCTGCTCGATGTCGCCGCGGAGCAACCGGTACTCCTGCAAGAACGGCGCGCCGTCCCTGGCGATGTCGCGGAGCTCGTCGAGCGTCGTGGCGGCGGCGCGATCGTCGCCGAGCGAGAGCAGGAGATCGGCCAGGTACGTGCCCGACTTCATGCGGGCGCCGACCTCGCCCGAGCGGGCGGCCTGCTCGAGGCCGGTGTGCGCGAGGTCGAGCGCGCGCTCGACGTCGTCGTCGAGGAGCGCGAGGTCCGCGAGGCTGTCGGCGGTGTTGAACGCCCGCAGCGGGTCGCGATCGCGCTGCGCCGCCAGCGTGCGCTCGAACCAGGCGCGGGCGGCGGCCCGGTGGTCGCGGCGCTGCTCGGCCTCGCCGGCCAGGTGCCAGACGCGCGCCGACGAGGGATCGTCGGGCGCCGCCGCCGCCAGCGCGAGCACGCGGTCGTCGTCGCCCTTGATCACGTACGCGATCGCGAGCGCCGACAGGGCCTGGCCGTTCGGCGTGCGCTGCTCGGCCTCGCCGCAGACGCGCAGGACCAGATCCGGACCGATCGGCGTGTAGATCCACGCCTCCGCGAGCTCGCAGCGCGCGCGCAGGTCGTGGCCGCGATCGCAACCGGCCAGCGCGACCGCGAGCGCGGCCGCGAGCGCGGCCATCGCGAGGGCGGCGGCCGCCGCGAGCCTCGCCGCCGCGCGGCCCCGCCTCCATCGGTGCGCCCCGTGACGCATTCGAGCCGAGTGTACCGCTGGCCTGCGGGCCCGCCCCTGCAGGATGCGGCAACCACCGGCGAACGACCGTCCGTTCGGCCTGCACCACCCCCTGCCTGCGGCTATGCTCGACGGCGTGTCGGGCAGGCTCGACGATCCCTCGCCGCTCGGCTTCGCCGCGACCGTCGCCGTCCCCGACCTCGCCGCGGCCCACCAGACGATCGCCGGCGTGCCGCCGCCACCGGCGCCGCCGCCTCCGCACGGCACCGGCGCCGCCAAGCAGCTCGGCGTGCTCGTCGCCGGCGATCAGGTCGGCCGCTACGTCATCGAGCGCCAGGTCGGCGCCGGCGGCATGGGCGAGGTCTACGCCGCGCGCGATCCGCAGCTCGATCGGCGCGTCGCCATCAAGGTCCTGCGGCCGGTGCACCGCGCCGCCGCCTCCGCCGCCCGCCTGCTGCGCGAGGCGCAGGCGCTCGCCCGGCTCGATCACCCGAACGTCGTCGCCATCCACGACGTCGGCGAGGCCGACGGCCGCGTCTTCCTCGCCATGCACTTCGTCGAGGGCGCCACGCTCGGCGAGCACGTCCTCGCGCTCCGCCCGACCTGGGCGCAGATCGTCGCGCTCTACCTCGCCGCCGGCCGCGGCCTCGCCGCCGCCCACGCCGCCGGGCTCATCCACCGCGACTTCAAGCCGTCGAACGTCCTCGTCGATCGCGCCGGCGTCGCGCGGGTCACCGACTTCGGCGTCGCGCGCGCCGCCGGCGACGACGGCGCCGACGCGAGCGGGCCGCTCCGCCCCGGCGAGCGCGCCGCCGCCGTCGATCCGGCCACCGGCCACACGCCGCTGACGGCCGAGATGACCGAGGTCGGCGCCATGATCGGCACGCCCGCCTACATGGCGCCCGAGCAGCACGCCGGCCAGCGCGCCTCCGCCCGCAGCGATCAGTTCGCCTTCTGCGCGTCGATGTGGCAGTCGCTGTTCGGCCGCCACCCGTTCGTGCCCGCCGATCACGGCCCGATCGTCTCGTCGATCGAGTACATCGCCCTCGTCGGCGAGGGCCCGCTGGTCCCGCCGCCCGCCGGCCACGAGGTGCCGCGCCGGATCGTCGCCGCGTTGACGCGCGGCCTCGCCCGCCGCCCCGACGCGCGCTGGCCGACGATGAGCGCGCTGCTCGCCGCGCTCGACGAGCAGCCGGCGTCCGCGCGGCCGACGGTGGTCGTGCTGTCGGCGGTCGCCGCCCTCGGCGTCGGCGCGGCCCTGTGGCTCGGCCTCGCGCGCAAGGGCCACGCCGATCCCGCC
>DASZXE010000211.1:0-1662 GCA_035546475.1 Kofleriaceae bacterium | reverse complement strand
TGGCCGCCGCCCACGCGACGACGTCGCTCGACCGCCGCGTGCGCTACCTGCGCCACGCGCTCGACGAGACGCGCCACGCGGCGATGTTCACCCGCCGCGCGAACGAGCTGCGCGCCGCCCGCGGCCTGCCGCCCGCCGGCCCGCCGCGCGCCGACACCGAGGCGCTGTTCGCGCGGCTCGGCGAGGTCGGCTTCCTCGCGTTCGTCCACCGCGGCGAGCGGCGCGGCCGCCGGCAGTTCGAGGTCTACGCGCGGCACTTCGGCCGGCGCGGCGACGACCGCACGCGCGCGCTGTTCGAGGCGATCCTGGTCGACGAGCGCCAGCACGAGGCGTACACGCGCGAGCTCCTCGTCGAGCTGTGCGGCGAGCGCGGCGCGCGGCGGGCGCTGCGGCGCGCAGGCCGGTGGGAGGCGTGGCGCACCTGGCGGCGGGCCGGCCGCGCGCTGGCCGCCGCGCTCTACACGGTGGCGATGACCGCGCTCTACCTCGTGATCGCGCCGCTCGCCTGGCTCGGGCTGCGCGGCCGCCGGCGCGCCGACAAGCGGCGCTGGCTCGGCGCCGGATCGACCGGAGCCTGACCGTGGCGGCGGTGCTCGGCGTGTCGGCGGGCTACCACGACGCGGCCGCGGCGCTGGTCGTCGACGGCGTGGTGGTCGCGGCGCTGCAGGAGGAACGGCTCACCCGGGTGAAGAACGATCCGTCGCTGCCGGTGCAGGCGATGCGGGCGTGCCTCGCGCAGGGCGGGCTCGACGCCGGCGCGCTCGACCGCGTCGTCTTCTACGAGGACCCGCCCGCCAAGCTCGAGCGCGTCCTGGTGTCGACGCTCGGCAACGCGCCGCGCTCGCTCCGGCAGTTCCCGCGGGCGATGGCGTCGCAGCTCGGCGGCAAGCTCTGGATCGTCGACCAGCTCGCCGACGCGCTCGGGCTCGAGCGCCGCAAGGTCGGCCACGTCACCCACCACCGCGCGCACGCCGCGAGCGCGTTCCTGGTCAGCCCGTTCGACGACGCGGCGGTGCTCACCGTCGACGGCGTCGGCGAGGCGGTGTCGACCGCGCTCTGGCACGGCCGCGGCGCCGCGCTGCGCTGCCTCGGGTCGATCGACTACCCGCACTCGCTCGGCCTGCTCTACGCGGCGTTCACCGCCTACCTCGGCTTCGAGGTGAACGAGGGCGAGTACAAGGTCATGGGCCTCGCGGCATACGGCACGCCGCGGTTCGAGGCGGAGCTGCGGCGCGTGATCCGGCTCGACGACGACGGCTCGTTCGAGCTGGCGCTCGACCACTTCGGCCACCTCGCCGATCCCGAGCTCGGCTTCGGCCCGAAGCTCGAGGCGCTGCTCGGCCCGCGGCGCGCGCCGTACCGCGGCTGGGACCTCGCGACCGAGGCGGACCGACGGTACGCGGACATCGCCGCGAGCCTGCAGCGGGTGACGGAGGAGGCGATGCTCGGGCTCGCCCGGCAGGCGCGGCGGCGGACCGGCTGCGACGCGCTCTGCCTGGCCGGCGGCGTCGCGCTCAACGCGGTGGCGAACGCGCGGCTCGCCCGCGAGGCCGGCTTCGCGCGGCTCTTCGTGCAGCCGGCGGCCGGCGACGCCGGCGGTGCGCTCGGCGCGGCGATCCTCGGCGCGCTCGAGGCCGGCGATGCGCGGCCGCCGGCGATGTC
>DASZXE010000210.1:0-3308 GCA_035546475.1 Kofleriaceae bacterium | reverse complement strand
AGAGCGCGCCGCCGGCCGGGTCGGGGGCGCCCGTGCACCCGCAGCCGCCGGTGGCGCCGCCGTCGGCGGCATTGCCGCCGTCCGCGCCGGCGTCGACCTCGACGTCGACGCCCGCGTCGGGGCCGGGCCCGACCACGCCGTGGCAGACGTCGTCGGTGCCGATCGGCATCACCTCGCAGCCGTCGGCGCACTGCTCGATCTGGACGACGCCGTCGCTGCACCGGACGGCCTCGGTGTGATCGGTCGTGCAGTTCCACAATGGCCAGGTGTCGGCGCACGTGCAGGTGCCGCCGAGCGCCTGCATGTACTGGCACCATTGCCAGTAGTAGCCGGGATCGCGGTGATTGGAGGCGCCGCCGTAGTTGGCGCTCGACTCGCAACGATCGAGTCCGTCGCACGGCGGCGACATCTGCGCGATGTGATCGCCGTCGGGGACCTGATAGTGACCGATGATGTGCGCGCGATCGAGCGGCACCGCCCAGCGGCTGCGGATGTTCTGGACGAGATCGCGGCTGCGCGCGTACAGCCCCGTCGAGTAGCCGTCGGGATCCGACGCGACGCCGACGTGCTCGATGCCGATCGACGTCTCGTTGTAGAAGAAGTTGCCGGCGTGCCAGGCGGTGTCGGTCTCGGGGCGGAACTGGCCGACGCGCGAGCCGTCGGCGTCGACGATGTACTGCACCGACTTGCCGCCGTCGAACTGCAGGGTCGCGACCGAGCCGTCCCAGCCACCCTCGGTGTCGTGAATGACGATCTTGTCGACCGAGCCATTGCCGAGCGGCCGGCCGGGCGTGCACTTGTTGTTGCAGCTCGTCTCGAACCAGATCGCGCCCGGGTAGTCGGGCATCGTCGCCGGTGGCGGCAGGAGCGGGGCCGCCGCCTCGACGAGCTCGGGGTGGGCGGCGAGCACGACGACCTCGCCCGCGCGGGCCGGGAACGAGCCGCCGCGGTGCAGCAGCCCGAGCACGCGGTCGGCGTAGGCGCGCGCGTTCGCGTCGTCCATGCCGGACAGCACCTCGAGCGCGCGCCGCCAGCTCGCCAGGTCGGCGCCGGCCCCGTACTGCGCGCCGAGCGTGGCGAGCACGCGGGCGCCGGCCCGGGACGCGAGGTCGGTGTCGGCGCGCAGCGCCTCCTCGGTGGTGCCCATCAGCCGCGCGCCGAGCGCGAGCGTGTCGAGGCGGCCGTGGCGCAGCTCGAGCGCGCCGGCGACCGGGACCAGATCGTCGTCGTCGAGCGCGCGGTGGGCGGCCAGGCGGACGCCGCCCTCCTCGATCGCGATCGCGAGCAGGAGGTCGGGCGGCACGGAGGCCTCGCCGGCGGCGGCGCGGAGGACCCCGGCGACGCTGTCGGCGGGCGGCCCGGCCGGCGGAGCGGCGGGCCCCCGCGCGTCGGCGTGGGCGTCGGCGACGAGGCCGGAGAGCCCGGCCGAGAGCCCGGTCGGGAGGCCGGTCGTGAGGACCGTCGCGAGGCCGGTCGTGAGGACGGTGGTCGCGATGGCGACATGCAGGGCGCGCACCCTCGATCGGTACCACGCCCGCGGCCGTCGCTGGGGCCTCAAGAAAGCATCTGGTCGCCCCACTCCTTGAGCTGGTACGCAGCGACCAGGCCCTCGAGGAGGAACGGGTCGCCGGCGGCGAACGCCTCGGCGGCGGCGCGGCTGCGGAAGATCGCCATGTTGCCGCCGCCGCCGTCGACGAACGGGCCGACGCCGACCACCTCGCCGCGCGCGACGAAGCCGTCGAGGAACGCCTTGTGGCGCGGATAGACCGCCATGACCTCGTCGCGGCTCTTGCCGGCGGTGGTCCCGATGACGACGAACAGCATCTTCGACTCCGATCGGCGCCCGACGCGCCGCGTGGCTGGTATGGGCTGGGATGGGACGGGGGCCGTGGTCCGGCTCAGGGCTCGGCGTGCAGGTGGCGCTCGAGGCGGCGGTCGGGGATGAGCCAGACGAGCGCGACCGCGACGAAGATCCCGACCGACACCCAGCGCAGCACGAAGGCGAGCGGCACCGACGCCGCGTAGCTGGCGAGCGAGAGCTTGCCCTTGAGATCGCTGCCGAACGCCGCGTCCAGGTGCGAGCGGCCGCGGTCGGCGCGCACGATCGTCACGACGAGGATCGTGTAGGCGATCGCGGCGCCGGTCATCACGCCGCCGTAGATCGCGACCGGCAGCGCGGCGGCGTGGTTCTCGCCCATCCAGCCGGTCGCGAACGGGATGAGCGACAGCCAGAACAGCAGGTGCATGTTCGCCCACATGATGCCGGCGGTCGGCGCCGGCGCGGCGTGCAGCAGATGGTGGTGGTTGTTCCAGTAGATCCCGACGAAGACGAACGACAGCACGTAGCTGAGGAAGACCGGCGCGAGCGGCCGCAGCGCCTCCCACGTCGCGCCGTGCGGCACGCGGAGCTCGAGGACCATGATCGTGATGAGGATCGCGATCACACCGTCGCTGAACGCCTCGAGGCGGCCCTTCGTCATCGGCGACGAGGGTAACGCATCCGCGGGCCGGGGGCGCGCGGGCACGACTGCGACGGCGCGGCGACGCGCTGCGGCTGGACGGCGCGGCCGCGAGCGCCCAAGCTGCGCCGGTGACGATCGATCGCGCCGACCTCGAGCTCCGCCTGGCGGCCGCGCGCGCGGCGCTCGAGGAGGACGGCGGCGCCGGGACCTACCTGTCGCCTCCGGCGCTGCGCGCGCTCGTCGAGCTGGCGCCGGTGGCGGCCGCCGCGCTGCCGGCGACCGCCGGTGACGAGCGCGTGGCGCTGGTGGCGCTGGTCGAGTACGAGCGGCGCCAAGCAGCCGCGCCGGCCGCGCCGGCCGCCGCCGACGATGGCCTGCCGCGCTGCTGGTTCGGCGACGATCCGGCTGGCGGCCCGCCGTGGATGTTCTGCATGTCGGCGGACTACGCGCGCGCCGTCATCGCGACGCTCGAGCGATGGCTCCGCGCGCCGCGCGCACCGACCTGACGTCGCGGTTGACGGCCGCCGCCCCGCGGCCGATCGTCGGCGACGATGAGCGAAGAAGCCCAGCCCGAACGTCCCTGGTGGGAGGTGGTGCCGCTGCCGGTGATGCTGCAGGAGGCGCGGCGCGCCTACGGCCAGCGCATCCGCATCCTGCTCGCCGAGAGCGGCCTGGGCGAGCTGCCGCGGCACGGCGCGCGCGTGCTCGGCGCCCTCCGCAACCGGGAGGCGCCGGTGCGCGACGCCGCGGAGCTCGGCGTGCCCGCGGGGTCGGCGCCGCGCGTCGTCGACGCGCTCGTCGAGCTCGGCCACGTCGAGCGCGTGCCGGCTCCGGACGCCCCCGGCG
>DASZXE010000209.1:0-3360 GCA_035546475.1 Kofleriaceae bacterium | reverse complement strand
CACCCGCCGCGCGCGGCATCGGCGGCAGGCCGGTGTGCTGCGTCAGCGCCGTCCCCGGCTGCACCGCGCGCGGCGTGCGCGCCGTCGGCGGGGCAGGGCGGCCGGGCGTGCGCGTCCCCTCCGGCCGCGCGCCGGTCCCCTGCGGCTGCCAGCGCGGCACCAGGTGGTGCTTGCCGTTGCCGATGAGATCCGCGCGCCCCATCCGGGTCAGCGCCTCGCGCAGGATCGGCCAGTTCTCCGCGTCGTGGTAGCGGAGGAAGGCCTTGTGCAGCCGCCGCTGCGCGCGGCTCTTCGGCGTCTCCACCCGCTCGCCCGCCTTGAGCGACCGCAGCGGGTTGTAGCCCGTGTGGTACATCGCGGTCGCCGACGCCATCGGCGACGGCAGGAACGCCTGCACCGCGTCGGGCCGGAAGCCGTTGGCCTTGAGCCAGAGCGCGAGGTTCAGCATGTCGAGGTCGGTGGTGCCCGGGTGCGCCGCGATGAAGTACGGGATCAGGTACTGCTCCTTGCCCGCCTCCGCCGAGTAGCGGTCGAACAGCTCCTTGAACCGCCCGTACGTGCCGATGCCCGGCTTCATCATGTGCGCGAGCGGCCCCGGCTCGGTGTGCTCCGGCGCGATCTTGAGGTAACCGCCGGTGTGGTGCTGCGCGAGCTCGCGCACGTACTCGGGCGAGCGGACCGCGAGGTCGTAGCGCAGCCCCGACGCGATCAGGATCCGCTTCACGCCGGGCAGCGCGCGCGCCTTGCGGTAGAGCGCGACCAGCGGGCCGTGATCGGTGCCGAGGTTCTCGCAGACGTCGGGGAAGACGCACGACGGCTTGCGGCACGCCGCCTCGATCTCGCGCGACTTGCACGCGAGCCGCCACATGTTCGCCGTCGGCCCGCCGAGGTCGCTGATGACGCCGGTGAAGCCGGGCGTGCGGTCGCGGATCGCCTCGACCTCGCGCAGGATCGACGCCTCCGACCGGTTCTGGATGATCCGCCCCTCGTGCTCGGTGATCGAGCAGAACGAGCAGCCGCCGAAGCAGCCGCGCAGGATCGTCACCGAGAACCGGATCATCTCGTAGGCGGGGATCTTCGCGCCGCCGTACGCCGGGTGCGGCACCCGCTGGTACGGCAGCTCGTAGAGCGCGTCCATCTCGGCGGTCGTGAGCGGGATCGGCGGCGGGTTGAGCCAGACGTCGAGCGTGCCGTGGCGCTGCACCAGCGCGCGCGCGTTGCCCGGGTTCGCCTCGAGGTGCAGCACGCGCGACGCATGCGCGTACAGCACGCGGTCGGCGCTGACCTGCTCGAACGCCGGCAACCGGATGACCTGGTGCTCGCGATCGACGGCGACCTTCGCGGGCCGCGGGCGGAGCTGCACCAGCTCGGCCGGCGGCGTGTCGGTCGTGCACGCCGCCCCCGCCTCGCGCGCCGCCTCGCTCGCCGTCGTGTCGACGTACGGATCCGCCGGCGGCGCCACCGGCCCCGGCCGGTCGAGCGACGTCGAGTCGAGCTCCACCATGCCGGCGCGCGGCCCGCGCTGCACGAACGCGGTCCCGCGCAGGTCGCGGATCTCCTCGATCGGCGTCCCCGCCGCCAGCCGGTGGGCCAGCTCGACCACCGCGCGCTCGCCGTTGCCGAACACCAGCAGGTCCGCGTGCGAGTCGACGAGGATCGAACGCCGCACCTCGTCCGACCAGTAGTCGTAGTGCGCGATGCGCCGCAGGCTCGCCTCGATGCCGCCGATCACCACCGGCACGTCGCGGAACGCCTGCCGGCACCGCTGCGCGTAGACGACCACCGACCGGTCGGGTCGCAGGTCGGGCGCCGCGCCGGGCGAGTAGGCGTCGTCGCTGCGCGGCCGCCGCTCGCTCGTGTAGCGGTTGACCATCGAGTCCATGTTGCCGCCGGTCACGCCGAAGAAGAGCGCCGGCCGGCCCAGCGCCTCGAAGGCGGCCGGCGAGCGCCAGTCGGGCTGCGCGAGGATGCCGACGCGGAAGCCCTGCGCCTCGAGCAGCCGCCCGATGATCGCCATGCCGAAGCTCGGGTGATCGACGTAGGCGTCGCCGGTGACGAGCACGATGTCGCACTCGTCCCAGCCGAGCGCGTCCATCTCGTCGCGGGTGCGCGGCAGGAACGGCGCGGGGCCGAGGCGGTGGGCCCAGAACCGCCGGTAGCCGAACAGCGGGCGCGCGGGCGCGAGCACGGGCGCGCCGGCGGGCGCGAGCGGGGCCTTGGTGGACGTCGACATGGCGGCGACCGCGCGCCTCCGCGCGGCCGGACGCCCAGCTTACCCATCGGCCCGGTCTACGCAATCGCCGCGATCACCCGGCGGCGGTGTCTGCGTCCCGACGACTATGGGTTACAGTGCGCGCCAAGTGCTCGGGGAGCTGCTCGGCAACTACCGGATCGTCCGCAAGCTCGGCGAGGGCGGCATGGGCGAGGTCTACCTCGCGCAGCACGAGGGCATCGGCACCCACGTCGCGGTGAAGCTCTTGTTCCCCCACATCTCGACGGAGACGGCGCACGTCGATCGCTTCTTCAACGAGGCGCGCGCGGTCGCGAAGATCCGTCACGCCGGCATCGTCAAGATCTCGGATGTCGGGTTCACCCCGACCGGCCGCGCCTACCTGCTGATGGAGTTCCTCGAGGGCGAATCGCTCTCGGACCGGATCGCGCGCGGCCCGCTGCCGCTGCCGGCGGCGTGCGAGCTGGGCCGGCAGATCGCGAGCGTGCTCGCCGCGACCCACGCGACCGGCGTCATCCACCGCGACCTCAAGCCGGACAACATCTTCCTGGTGCCCGACCTCGAGCAGCCGGGCGGCGAGCGCGCGAAGGTCCTCGACTTCGGCATCGCGAAGCTGACCGGCGCGCTCGCCCACGGCCTGCCGACGCAGAGCCAGAGCACGATGGGCACGCCGATGTACATGTCGCCCGAGCAGTGGGGCGACGCATCCAAGGTCGATGCGCGCGCCGACATCTACTCGCTCGGCTGCATCGTGTTCGAGGCGCTGGCCGGTCGGCCGCCGTTCCAGGCGTCGTCGATGATGGAGGCGTGCGCGCTGCACACGCAGGCGCCGGCGCCGCACATCCGCTCGCTCGTGCCGGAGCTGCCGCAATCGATCGACGACCTCCTCGACCGGATGCTGGCCAAGCTGCCGGCGGACCGGCCGCAGACCGCGCAGGAGCTGGTGCGGGTGTTCTCCGACCTGCGCGGCTCGAGCGGCACGTACGAGGTCCGCTTCGGGGTCGGCACCGCGCCCGCGGGCGCGCTCGGCCCGCCGAGGACGGAGGCGATGCGGCCGCCGCCGAAGACGGAGGCGATGCCGGGGCTCGCGCAGGGCTCGGCGCCCGCGAACCAGGCTGCGGGCGAGCCTT
>DASZXE010000208.1:0-1911 GCA_035546475.1 Kofleriaceae bacterium | reverse complement strand
CGACCGCGCGCGCCTGCGCGGCCTCGACCGCCTGCCCGCGTCGCCGCGCCTCGGCGTCGCGGACCATGGTCAGCACCCCGGCCGAGTCCTCGGCGGTCGCGCGGCGCAGGACGAGGTCGGCCTCCTCGCTGCGCAGGCGCGAGCGCTCGGCCTCGAGCCGCTGTCCCTCGGCGTCGCGGTGGGCGGCGGTCAGGTCCTCCTCGGCGCGCGCGGCCTCGGCGAGCGCCTCCTCGCGCTCGCGGTGGCAGGCGAGCCAGCGGTAGCGGGCCGCCGCCTCGCGCGCCACCGCGACGTCGCGGACCCGCTCGGCGATCCCGGCGACGTAGCGCCGCTGGCCGTCGAGGTCGCGCAGCGCCAGCTCGAGGTCGTCGATCGCCCGCAACGTCCTCAGGATCTCGGAGAACACGCCGCCGTCGGGCGCGGGCAGGAGCCGCTCGAACAGCGCGCCGAAGTCGCGCGCGCCGGCGACGATCTCGCGGTAGGCCTTGGCCATCGCCCAGAACCGCACGGCCTCGTCGTACTGCGCCTCGGAGCCGAACAGGCGGCGCGCCAGCTCCTTGCGGTAGGCGGTGAGCGTCGCGTGCACGTGGTTGGCCCCGAGCCGTCCGCGGAGCGCCTCGCGATCGAGCGGACAGCGCGCGTCGTCGAGCAGCGGCACCTCGGCCAGCGGCCGGTTCACCAGGAAGCCCCACTTCGCGACCCGGGCCTCCATCGTCGTCGCCCCGGCGCCGATGCCGAGGCTGACGAGCCGTCCGCTGTCCGGATCGACCAGCTCGAGCGCCGCGTAGGCGATCGCGCCGCCGACGTGGCGGATCGCGCCCAGCTCGCGATCGAACCGCAGCACGATGCCCTGCAGGGTGCGTCCTTCCTCCCGCCGGCCGCCGACCCGCGCCGCCGCGTTCAGCTCGGGCTCGCCGCCGGCCAGCACGAGGTGGACGGCGTCGAGGACGGTGGTCTTGCCGGAGCCGTTGTCGCCGAGGAGGAACAGGTGCCCGCCGTCCCGCACGTCGATCGTCTCGTCGACGAAGTTGTGGAAGTTGACGAGCCGGATGGCGCGGATGCGATAGGTGGTCATGGCACGCCCTCCGCGGCGGTGGCGACGCCCGCCTCCGGCTCGCCGGCGTCCGGGCCGAGCGCGCGGGCCAGGGCCGACGGCCCCAGCCGGCGCAGGTCGTAGTGGTGGAGGGCGGGCAGCGCCTCGTAGATCACCCGGTCCTCGTCCTCGTCGTCGTCGTCCCCGTCGTCGCGCGGCACCGGCCGGAGGAACCGGTACCGCTCGAGCGCCGGCCACAGCCCGCGCAGCGTGCGGCGCACCTCGTCGTCGGGCGGCGCGCTGCCGAGCTCCTCGCCGAGCCGCGTGCGCGCGAAGTCGAACAGCTCGCCGAACAGGAACCGCGGCGACTCCGCGTCGTCGCCGGCGAGGTTGTTCGCCTCGAGCAGCCGGGCGTGGAACTCGAGGAGGAGGAGGAAGGCGAGGCAGTCGGCGCGGCGGGTGAGCTCGAAGACGTCGCGCTGACTCGGCCGCAGCGCCGGGTTGTGCCATCGCTCCTTGTACAGGCGCGCCGTGCGGGCATCGACCGCCAGCTCCCAGCCGTACAGCTCGCCGTAGAAGCGGGCGAACTCGGCCTTGTTGCGGCGGAGGAACGCGAACAGCTCCGGGTCGTCCTCGCGATAGAAGAACGGCGCCTCGCCCAGCACGTTGAGCGCGGCGGTGACCCGCGGTCCATTCAGCTTGTCGAAGTAGAGCCCCATCATCGCCTCCGTGGATCGGCCGGCCCGATCCATCCATCCGGCGCGGCGAGGCCGCAGGTGTCGTCGCCGAGGCGCACCTCGCCCGCGTCCACCTCGAACGTGAAGCCGGCCGCCCGCAGCTCGCGCCCGCTGCCGAGGTGGGCGGCGCGGGCGACGTCG
>DASZXE010000207.1:0-1534 GCA_035546475.1 Kofleriaceae bacterium | reverse complement strand
GTGCGACGACGCGAGCCCGGCGCGCCTGCACGTGGTCGTCGGCGACGGCCCCGGCCTGGTCGGCGATCGCCTGGTCGCCGCCAGCGATCGCGACCTCGCGATCATCGACGGCGGCGGGCTCGTCCAGATCGACGTCGCCGCGCGGACGTGGCGCCGGCTCGGCCCACCGGCGCTCGCGGCGCTCGACGGCCCGAGCCGCCGGCTGGTCACCGTCGACGGCACGCGCGTCGTCGTGCGCGACCCGGGCGTCGCGCCGCGCACGATCGACACCGGCAAGCCGATCGCCGGCCTGTGGCTGCACGGCAAGCGCTGGCTCGAGGTCGGCAGCGGCGACACGCCGTACGAGCTGACGCAGGGCGCGTGCGGCTACCTCCACGTCGACCCGTCCCAGGTCGCCACCGACCGCCGCACGACGATCGATCTCGATCCGGCCGGCGTCGAGGCGCCCGAGCGGATCGGCCCCGAGCTCGGCATCACCGCCGGCGGCGAGGTCACGCTCGACGGCACGAAGGTGATCGGCGCCGACTGCGTCGCCGACGTGATCGCCGCGCTCGCCGAGCCGCCGCGCGCGCTCGTGATGTGCAACGGCGCCCACAACCACGTCGTCGGCCCCGGCTTCGACAAGGAGGTCGGCGGCGTCGGCGGCGGCGCCCGCGAGCAGGCGGTCATCGCCGACGACCTGCTGCTCGGCCAGCGCGTCGTCTGCGTGACGGGCGCCTGCATCGACCTCGTCACCGGCCGCGACTTCGACACCTACGAGCAAGCGGCGGTCTGGTACGACGATCGCTACCTCGTGCGCCGCAAGGGCGGCGGCCTCGTGATCGACGACCTCGACCACGAGCGGCAGCGCGAGGTCCTGCTGCCGCGCCTCACCCAGGCGGTGACGATCGACACCGCCACCGGCCGCCGCACCGCCGGCGCCGCGCCGAAGGCCCCCGCCTACCTCGACGCCTCCGGCGACTACCTCCTCTACGGCCGCCACGTCGTCGACGTCGACCAGGCCACGCTCGTGGCGACGCTGGCCGACGACGCGCTCGCGGTCGACCGGTCGGGCCGCGTGCTGCTGCCCGCCGCCGAGGGCCAGGGCCCGCTCCGCTGGAAGCGACCCTGACCGCGGGCGTCCGGGTGTCGCCGGGGACGTCACCGGGGTCGCCGGACTGCACACGCGAGTGGGCACCGCTGCCCGCGGGCCTCGCACGATCGGGAGCCTGCCGCCGGGTGGGCGGCGGTACACGCGTTGCAGCACCACGCCTCCATGCAGCGGCGGGGCGTGATCTTCGCAATCCTTGCGGCGTCGGCGTGCACGGGCGCGCCGCCGCCGGGAGCCCCGGCCGGTCGCACGCGGCCCGCGCTCGGCGAGCAGGCGCTCGCGGCGGTCGGCGCGCGGCCGGAGGTCGTCGCCCTCGACGGGGACGTCGCGCTCCTCTGCAGCGAGGCGGCGCCGGCCACCGACGCCGACGACGCGATGCCCGACTGCGACGCCGCCACCGTCGACGCCACCGGCGCGCTCGCCGAGCTGGGCCGCGGCGGGCTG
>DASZXE010000206.1:0-3907 GCA_035546475.1 Kofleriaceae bacterium | reverse complement strand
CAGGATGCGGTGCGCGCCGGCGCCGTAGCCGCGCACGGGCTCGAGCGCGTAGCGGGCGGCGAACGCGGCGGCGAGCGCGTCCTCGTCGACCTCGCCGTGGGCGTCGAGCGTCTCGACGATCGCGATCGCCATCGCCGTGTCGTCGGTCCAGCGCCAGGGCCGGCGCGCGTCGAGCAGGCGCTGCTCGATCCGCAGGCGCACGGCCGGCGTGGCCGCGATGTTCGTCTCGCCGAAGGCGTCGCCGACCGACAGGCCCTCCAGCGAGAGCCGCGCGCGCTGACTCGCTTCGGTCCGGGTGAACATGGTGTCGATTATACACGATTGCGATGGGCCTGCAACGGATGGCGACCGGCTGGCCGCGCGCCGCGGGACGCGGCCGCCTTTGGCGCCGGCGCCAACGGAAGATCGGCCGGGCCGCGCGTCAGGAGGGCGTGAACGCACCAGCGCGGCAGGATCTCCAGCGAAGGCGGGCGGAGCAGCGGGCGGAGCGGCGGGCGGAGCAGCGGCAGCGGCAGGGCGGCGATTGCGGTACAACGCCCGATGGCATGCACCATCCGACGGCGGACGAGTTCGTGCGGGCGGCCGACCGCGGCAACCTGATCCCGGTCTACCGCGAGCTGTGCGCCGACAGCGACACGCCGGTGTCGGCGTTCGCCGCGCTGGGCGGCGGCGAGCACTCGTTCCTCCTCGAGTCGGTGGTCGGCGGCGCCACCTGGGCCGCGTACTCGTTCGTCGGCGTCGCGCCGCGCGCCGTGCTCGTCTGCCAGGACGGCCAGGCGAAGGTCACCTGGTTCGACGTCGACACCGGCGGCCCGCCGCGCACCGCCACCTGGCCGGCGCCCGATCCGGTCGCCGCCCTGCAGGAGGTCATGGCCGACCTGCGGCCGGTCGACATGCCGGGGCTGCCGCGCTTCTGGGGCGGCGCGGTCGGCTGGATCTCGTACGACGCCGTCCGTGCGTTCGAGGACCTGCCGGCGCGCGCCAAGCCCGACCTCGGCCTGCCGACCCTGTGCATGGCCATCACCGACACCGTCGTCATCTTCGACAACCTGCGGCAGACGCTCAAGGTCGTCGCCACGCCGTACGTCGCGCGGCCCGAGCGCGCGCGCGCCGCCTACGACCAGGCGTGCGCCCGCATCGACGAGATCGTCGCCCGCCTGCGCGGGCCGCGCCGGCCGCTCGCGCCGCTGTCGCCGCTGCCGGCGAACGCGCCGCTGGTCACCGCCACGCCGCGCTTCGCGCAGGCCGACTACGAGGCGGCGGTCGGCCGCATCCGCGACTACATCCTCGCCGGCGACGCCTTCCAGGTCGTGCTGTCGCAGCGCCTCGACGTGGCGCGCGGCGACGTCGATCCGTTCGACGTCTACCGCTCGCTGCGCGTCATCAACCCGTCGCCGTACATGTTCCACCTCGCGTTCCCGGAGGCGACCGTCACCGGCGCGTCGCCGGAGACGCTGGTCCGCCTCGACGGCGGCGCGGTCGAGCTGCGGCCGATCGCCGGCACCCGCCCGCGCGGCGCGACGCGCGCCCACGACCTCGAGCTCGAGGCCGAGCTGCAGGCGGATCCGAAGGAGCGCGCCGAGCACCTGATGCTGATCGACCTCGGCCGCAACGACGTCGGCCGGGTCGCGCGCACCGGCACCGTCGCCGTCACCGAGCAGATGGTCGTCGAGCGCTACTCGCACGTGATGCACCTGGTCAGCCACGTCGTCGGCGAGCTGGCGCCCGGCAAGGCGTGGCCCGACGTGCTGCGCGCCGCGTTCCCGGCCGGCACGCTGTCGGGCGCGCCGAAGATCCGCGCGATGGAGATCATCGACGAGCTGGAGCCGACCCAGCGCGGCCTCTACGGCGGCGCGGTCGGCTACGTCTCGTACACCGGCAACCTCGACCTCGCGATCGCGATCCGCACGCTGGTGACCCGCGGCGACACCATCCACGTGCAGGCCGGCGCCGGCATCGTCGCCGACTCCGACCCGACCGGCGAGTGGCAGGAGTGCCAGAACAAGGCGCGCGCCGTGCTGCGCGCGGTGACGATGGCCGGCTACCGTGAGCCGGAAGACGAACCCGCGGGCCAGCCCCGAGGCGTGGGGCCGCGAGCGTAGCGAGCTTCGGGGAGCGCCCACGACGGAGGGCCGGGCGCGCATCGCGCGAGCCGGCCCGAGGAACGACGATCCATGCTGCTGCTCATCGACAACTACGACTCGTTCACCTGGAACCTCGCCCAGTACCTCGGCGAGCTCGGCGAGGACGTCCGGGTCGAGCGCAACGACGCGCTGTCGCTCGACGCGATCGCCGCGATGGCGCCGGCGCGGATCGTCATCTCGCCGGGGCCGTGCACGCCGAACGAGGCCGGCATCTCGATGGACGTCATCCGCCGGTTCGCCGGCGCCGTGCCGATCCTCGGCGTCTGCCTCGGCCACCAGTGCATCGGCCAGGTCTACGGCGGCCGCATCGTGCGCGCGCGCCAGGTGATGCACGGCAAGACCAGCAAGGTCTTCCACGACGAGCGCGGGCTGTACGTCGGCCTCGACAACCCGTTCATCGCGACCCGCTACCACTCGCTCGTCATCGCGCCCGAGTCGCTGCCCGACGAGCTGGAGGTCACGGCGAAGACCTGGGACGACGAGATCATGGGCGTGCGGGTCAAGGCGCTGGCCGGCACCCGCGCCCCGGTCGAGGGCGTGCAGTTCCACCCCGAGTCGATCATGACGACGGCGGGCAAGGCGATGCTCGCCAACTTCCTCGAGGCGACCGCGCAGGGGAAGGCGGCGTGAGCTCGCCGTCTCCGACCGGCGCCGACGCCGGGCCGCTGAAGGCCGCCATCGCGCGCATCGCCGCCGGCAACGACCTCGGCGCCGAGGCGATGGCGGAGGCGATCGGCGTGATCATGGACGGCGGCGCCACCGCCGCGCAGATCGGCGGCCTGCTCATGGCCCTGCGCATGAAGGGCGAGACCGCCGACGAGCTGGCGGGCGCGGCGGCGGCGATGCGCGCGCGGGCGACGCCCCTGTCGGTGCCGGCGCCCGAGCGGGCGGTCGACACCTGCGGGACCGGCGGCGACGGCTCGGGCACCGTCAACGTGTCGACGCTGGCGGCGATCATCGCGGCCGGCGCGGGCGCGCTGGTCGTCAAGCACGGCAACCGCGCGCAGTCGTCGCGGTCGGGGTCGGCGGACGTGCTCGAGCAGCTCGGCGTCGCGGTCGACGCGGCGCCGGCGATCGTCGAGGCGTGCCTGGGCCGGGCCGGCATCGGCTTCGCGTTCGCGCCGACGTTCCATGCGGCGACCCGCCACGCCGGCCCCGCGCGCCGCGAGCTGGGCACGCGCACGATCTTCAACCTGCTCGGGCCGCTGACCAACCCGGGGCGGGTCGCGCACCAGGTCGTCGGCGTGTTCGACAAGCGGTGGTGCGGCCCGATGGCCCGCGCGCTCGGGGCGCTCGGCGCGCGGCGCGCGTTCGTCGTCCACGGCGACGGCGGCATCGACGAGCTGGCGGTGCGCGGCGCGACCTGGGTCGCGGAGTGGACCGGCGGCGGCGTGAAGGAGTACGCGATCGTGCCGGGCGACTTCCGGCTGCCGGTGAGCGATCCGCGCGAGCTGGCGGGCGCCGATCCGACCTGGAACGCGGGCGCGCTCCTGCGCGTGCTGTCGGGGGCGGACGCGCGCGACGCGGCGGCGCCGACCCGCGCGGTGCGCCACGCCGCGCTGATGGCGGCCGGGCTCGCGCTCGTCGCGATGGGCGCGGCGGCGGATCCGGCCGAGGGCGCGGCGCTGGCGGCGGCGGCGCTCGACGACGGCCGCGCGCTGCGGGCGCTCGAGCGGTGGATCGCGGTCAGCCAGGGGAAGACGCCATGACCTCGAGCGCCGGCCGCGACGAGCGGGGCCGCGGGCGCGGCGAGCTTCGGCGCG
>DASZXE010000205.1:0-7365 GCA_035546475.1 Kofleriaceae bacterium | reverse complement strand
GATCGACGAGACGACCGCGGCCGGCGACCGGCGCGACGAGCGGGCTGCTGCTTCCATGACGTCTCGACGACTGTACGAGAAGGACGGGCGGCGGGCCCGCCCGTGAACGAGCCGCCGCGCGATGGCCAGGCGCGTGAGGCGCGCGTGAGCGAGGCGCCGGCGAGGGAGGTTCGGGGCGGCGTGCGGACGCCGCGCAGGTGGGCGGGCGTGGCGCTGGCCACTCGACTGGCCTGGCTGTACGGATGCCGGACACGCGGCAGCGCCGCCCGCGCAAGTCCGCGCAAGGACGGAGACCGGGCGCAGGCACGAGACATGCTCTGTCCCCGGTCATGCAGACCGCCGACGTGAGCACGCCGGGCGCCGTGACGAGGGACGTCGCGCCGTCACGCCGCACCGACGACCTCGAGGACATCCTGTGCATCCCGCGCGAGGACGAGCTGGGTGACCTGGTCGCCACGACCTTGCCCAACCGGGTCGGCCCGACGCCGAGGAACGTCGAGGCGCTCGACGACTTCTTCGTCTACGGCCCGCAGGGCGTCGAGGTCGACGAGGGCCTGGTCGACGTCCGCTTCGGCGAGTTCCTCGTCGAGCGCGGCGATCTCGATCGCGGCCAGCTCCTGTGCGCGCTGCAGCTCCAGGACCGCCGGCCCGGCTGGCGCGTCGGCGTGTGCGCGGTCGCGCTCGGCTTCCTCGGCCGCGGCGCCCTCGCCCGCGCGATCGCCGCCTGGGAGTCGCTCGCCGCGATCGAGGTCTGACCTCGCGCGGCGGGCCGATCAGTTCTCGAGCGCGCGGCAGATCGCGTCGGTGAACGCGCGGGTGTCGGCCTGGCCGCCGAGGTCGCGGGTGCGCGTCGCCGGATCGGCGAGCGCGGTGTGGACGGCGGTCTTCATGCGCGCGGCGGCGTCGGCCTGGCCGATCTGCTCGAGCAGCATCACCGCCGACAGCATGAGCGCGCTCGGGTTGGCGATGCCCTTGCCGACGATGTCGGGCGCCGTCCCGTGCACCGCCTCGAAGATCGCGCAGCCGCCCGGCCCCGCCGAGCCGGCCGGCGCGCCGGGCGCGTCGCCGAGGTTCGCCGCCGGCGCGACGCCGAGGCCGCCGACCAGCCCGGCCGCCAGGTCCGACAGGATGTCGCCGAACAGGTTCATCGTCACGATGACGTCGAACCGCTCCGGCGCGATGACCATCTTCATCGCCGTCGCGTCGACGATGAGGTCGTCGAACGCGATGTCCGGGTAGCGCTTCGCCAGCTCGCGGCCGGTGTCGAGGAAGAGGCCGTTCGACAGCTTGAGGATGTTCGCCTTGTGCACGAGCGTCACCCGCTTGCGGCCGTGGCGCAGCGCGTACTCGAACGCGTACGTGATGATCCGCTCCGAGCCGTAGCGGGTGATGATCGCGATCGACTCCGCCGCGGTCCGCCGCGGATCGACGTAGTGCTCGACGCCCGCGTACAGGTCCTCGGTGTTCTCGCGGACCATCACCAGATCGACGCCGGTGAACCTCGACGGTACGCCGGGGATCGTCTTCGCCGGCCGCACGTTCGCGTAGAGATCGAACTGCTGGCGCAAGGTGACGTTGACCGAGCGGAAGCCCTTGCCGATCGGCGTGCCCAGCGGCCCCTTGAGCGCGAGCTGGTTCTTGCTGATCGAGTCGATCGTCGCCTGCGGCAGCGGCTCGCCGGTCTGCTCGGCGGCGGTCATGCCGGCCAGCGCGCGCTCCCACTCGATCGAGCCACCCGCCGCCTCGATCACGCGGACGGTCGCGGCCGCGATCTCCGGCCCGATGCCGTCGCCCTCGATCAGCGTGACGACGGGACGCGCGGGGTAGCGGCTGGCGGCGGCGGGTTCGAGCATGGCGCTTTGTATCACCGGCCCCGCGGGCGGCGGTGTCATCGGGCTGTCAACGAGATGTCATCGCCGGACGGCGGGGACGTCCGGATAAGATCGGCGCATGCCCGCCCTCCACGCCGCCTCGCGCGCCCTGCGCCTCCTCCTGCGCCCCCTCGCGCTCACCGCCCTCGCGCTCTCGACGACCGCCGCCATGTGCGGCGACGACGACGGCGCCCCCGCGCCCGACGCGCCGGTCAGCCTCGACGGCTCGCCCGGCGACGGCACGCCCGCGATCGACGCGCCGATGGGCACGTGCAACCTGCCCTCGCAGATCATCCACTGCACCGTCGGCGACAACGGACCGTGCACCGCCGTCTGCCCGACCGCGTACTGCTACAACTTCCAGATGGTCGGCGTCCTCTGCACCAAGCCGTGCAGCGGCGGGGGTGACTGTCCCTCGGGCTGGAGCTGCAACATGATGGGACGCTGCCGGCCGCCGGGCGTGCAATAGCTGCACGGCCGGCGTGGTCACGCGGCCTGGCCCGACCACTCCGGGCCCGCTTTACCGCGGCCTCGCGCGCAGGCCATACTCCGGCGGCGCGTCGCTCGCGCGTCACCTGGAGTATCCATGCGCCTCGTCTCGCTGGCCTCGATCCTGTCCTCCTCGATCGCGCTCACCCTGGTGGCCTGTGGCGGCGGCGGCGGCGACGACGGACAGCCCGCCGGTCCCGACGCCGGTCCGCCGTCGATCGATGCCGCGCCCGGCGAGGTCGGCACCTTCACCGCCAAGTGGGGCCCGAAGACGATCCACTCGGGCGTCGAGGACACCGAGTGCGTGCAGGTCCACCTGAACAACACCGGGCCGATCAAGGTGCACGAGATCCACAACGTGCTCGGCCTCGCGTCGCACCACTTCATCGTCTACCGCACCAACTCCACCGAGGAGTACTCGACGCCGCGGCCGTGCAACCCGTTCATCGACACGCTCGATCCCACCAAGGGCGCGCCGCTGATGATCACCCAGCGCTCCGAGGAGACGCTGACCCTGCCCGACGACGTCGCGTTCACGCTCCAGCCCAACCAGATGGTCCGGCTCGAGCTGCACTACGTCAACACCACCGACTCCGACGTCACGGTGCAGGCGACCACCGAGCTGCGCACCGAGGCGCTGGCGTCGATCGAGGCCGACTTCCTCTTCATCGGCACGCCCGACATCAGCCTGCCGCCCAACGCGCAGAGCGACCAGACCGTCGGGCCGACGTACATCCAGATGCCCGACGAGCTGCAGGGCGTGAACGTCTTCGCGCTCACCGGCCACACGCACAAGCTCGGCACCGACGTGCAGGTGTCGACCGCGCACGACAAGACCGACGCCGGCACCATGGTCTACGACCCGCACCCGTTCACGTGGAGCGAGCCGGAGACCGTCTACCAGCGGCCCGCCTTCACCATCCCCGAGGGCTTCCGCTTCACGTGCAAGTACCGCAACACGACCGACGCCACCGTGAAGTTCGGCGAGTCGACGACCGACGAGATGTGCTTCTTCTGGGCCTACTACTACCCGAGCCACGGCGCGAAGGTCTGCATGCACACGAACCAGGCGGGCGGCGCGAACGGGCTCGATGTCTGCTGCCCGGGCAACCCGCTGTGCAGCCTGCTGCCGACCGGCGGGTGAGCCTGGCGCGGGCCGGCCGCGCGATCGTCGCCGTCGCCGTCGCCGCCCTCGTCGCTGGCGCCGCGCTCGCCTGCGTCGCCGGGCTCGCCGCGTGCAGCAGCACGCCGCGCCCGCTCGTGCGCGTCGAGGCGCCGGTCGACCTCGCGTCGGCGTTGACGGAGCTGGTCGACCTCATCCCCGCCGACGGCCTCGAGGTCACCACCGTCGCCGACCGCGGCGACGCCGTCTACCACGTCACCGTCGTCACCGATCTCGGCGGCTGCCACGAGTGCTACCGCATCGAGGCCGACGCCGACGCCACCGGCGCGTGGACGGTGCACGCCGCCGACCTGCTCGGCGCGCAGTACGGCGTGACGCACGTCTTCGAGCTGCTCGGCTTCCGCTTCCGCCACCCGTACGACACCTACGTGCCGCCGGTGCCGGTGCCCGGCCCGGAGACCGCCGGCGTGCTCGGCAAGGTCTTCGCGCCCGACAAGACGCGGCGCGGGATCCACCTGCACACGCTCCACCCGATCGAGGGCTACTACGCGCTGTGGGAGCCGGAGGTCGGCCACGAGCACGCGCGCCGCATCATCGACTGGATCATCAAGAACCGCGGCAACTACCTGCAGTGGGTCGCGCTCGACGACATCCTCGACCCGGCGCGCCACGACGCGTGGCAGCGCGACACCGCCGAGATCGTCGCGCTCGCCCACGCGCGCGGGCTCCAGGTCGGGCTCGGCTTCCAGCTCTTCGGCCAGGGCAGCCTGCAGCACGGCTTCTACCTGGTGCCCGACGCCAACCAGCCGGCGGCGCCGCAGATCGCCGCACGCCTGCCGCTCGTCACCGACGGGCTGCCGTTCGACACCTACGAGCTGTCGTTCGGCGAGTTCTTCGGCGTCGCGCCCGACGCCTTCATCGCCGACATCGACGAGGCGTACCGCCAGCTCGTCGCGCTGCGCCCGCAGGCGCGCATGGACGCCGTCATCCACGTCGGCGACTCGCCCGATCAGCGCGTCACGTACCGGGGCGAGAACATGATCTACTACTTCCTGGTCAAGTTCGCCGACCCGCGCATCGTCCCGCAGGTCCACATCGTCATGTACTACGACCTGTTCGAGGACGCGGGCGGCGCGTACCACCACCAGGACTTCAGCGAGCACCGCGCGTTCCTGTTCGATCGGCTGCGGACCGGCCTGCCGGTCACCTACAAGCCGGAGAACGCGTACTGGGTCGCGTTCGACGACTCGGTGCCGATGTACCTGCCGATCTACATGCGGTCGCGCTGGCTCGACCTCGATCGCATCCACGCGCAGGCGGTGGAGGACCACCACGCCGACCTCGCCGAGCAGGTGCTGTTCTCGTCGGGCTGGGAGTGGGGCTACTGGCAGCACGACGTCGTCGCGCTGCGGGCGTCGTTCCACCTGCCGGCGCGCTGGCAGGACGACCTCGCCGTCCAGCTCGCGCCCGACGCGTCGGCGCTGGTGGCGCCGGTCGTGGCGGTGACCGAGCTGCAGCACCACGCGCTCATCGAGGAGCGGCTGGCCGCGTACGAGGCGGGCCGCGATCAGCTCGACGACGTCGGCTTCGACAGCGGCATCGTCGCCGCGCCCGACCGGGTCGACGTCGATCAGGTCGCGGCGCTCGGCGACCGGCTGTCCGCCTTCCGGACAGAGGTCGTGGCCGCGCTCGGCGACTACGCGAGCCAGCTCGCGGCGATCGCGGCGGCGCTGCCGGCGGCCGACGGGCCGTGGGCGGCCGAGATCGTCGACGGCATCGACATCGACCTCGCGCGCGCCCGCTTCATCCACGAGATCTACGACGCGGTCGCGCGGGCGGCCGCCGGCGAGCCGGGCGCCGGCGACGCGCTCACCCGCGCCGAGGCGGCGATGGTGGACGCCCGCACGATCGTCGCACGTCGCCACGCGGCGCTGCACGATCCCGATCGGCGGCTGCTCGAGGTCGGCGGCAACGCGACCTTCTACGGCTACGGCTACCTGCGCTACGCCGACGAGCTCTGCTACTGGCAGCGCGAGTGGGTGATGGCGGCCAACGCGGTCCGCCACCAGTCCGGCGACGTCCCCGGCTGCTTCCTGTAGCGCTGCCGGCTCAGGGGCCGCCGGCGGCCGACTTGTCCGGAAGCCGGACAGCGTGCAGGTCCTCGCGCGTGCCGTGGTGGTGGTAGTCGAGGGCGACCGGGCCGACGCCGCAGGCGAGCTGCAACGTCAGGTCGTCGACCATCGCGGGCCACACCAGCGAGAGCACGGCCGGTTTGCCGGCGGCGGCGGGTGTGACCTCGCGATCGAGGAGCGCGCCGGGCTGCGCGGGCGCGTCCCTGCCGAGCTCGAACCACGGCGACAGGCGGGCGTCGGTCGGGTCGCCCTGGCTCCAGTGGGTGCCGTCGACCTCGACGATCGTCGTCGCCGCGAGCTCGTCGGTCCACGGCTCCGGCCAGCCGGTGATCGTGTAGCGGGCCGCCGCGCCGCGGCCCGGCGTCGCGGTGACCACGCTCTCGCGGTCGGCGCGGACCGTGCGGATCGTGCGTGTGTCGCCGTCGTACCAGGTGCGCTCCACGCGCCAGCGATAGCGCTGGCCGGCGGCGATCGGCCACCAGCCGCGATCGCAGCCGGCCAGCTCCGGCGCGGGCGGCGCGGCAGGGATCGGCACCGAGGCGGCCGGCGGTGCCGTCGCTCCCGCCGGCGGCGCCGTCAAGGCTGTCGGCGGACCGCCAGAGGCCGCCGGCGGTCGGGCGTCGCGCGCCGCGCGTCGCTCGCACGAGGCCGCGAGCCCGAGCAGCATCCACACACAACGCACGTCGCCGGAACGCATCGTCCCTGCGGATGATTCCCACGTTCGCGCCCCGGTTGTCGACGAACATCCGCGCGACAAAGAGCGCCCGTCAGGTTGGCGGGGTCACCCGGCGGCGGTGAGCGATCGCGCTCGCTCGGCGCGGCATGGCGGTTGCTTGAGGTCAGCACCATGCGGAGCCCGTTCGCCCTTGGCACCCTGACCCGCGAGCACCGGCTCGACCTCGCCGAGGCCGGGGTGGACACCACCGACCAGGGCTTCGCCGAGCTCGATCGCGTGACGACCACGACGCTGATCGAGCGGCTGCTCGAGCCGCAGCACGGCGCGATGCGCTCCGCCTTGCAAGGTTTGCGCGCGGTGGCGGTCAACCTTGCGCGCCGCGATCGCAGCCGCGCCCACGTGATGCGGCGGGCGGCCGGCATGCTCGACGACCTCAGCGAGCTGATGCTCGACCAGTTCGAGCACGAGGAGCGCTCGATCTTCCCGTTCCTGCGGGCGGGCGTCGCGCCGATCCACCAGCTCGGCGAGATCCACGACCACCACGACGACGTCGCCGATCGGATCCGCCGCCTGCGCGCGCTGGCGAGCGAGCTGCCGCCGGGGCCGAGCGGCCGCGAGCTGCGCTCGCTGCTCGAGGGCCTCGAGTCGCTCGACGAGCTGGCCCGTCACCACCGCGAGCTGGAGCGTCACGCGCTGCTCGCCCGCTACTCGTGAGCGACGATCCGCGGAGGTGCGGCCCGGCGGCGCCGAGGCGCGCGCGCGCGGCCTGCCCGGCGGCGCCGAGGCCCGGCGCTGCGCGCGGGACGTCGATCTCGCTGCTCTGCTCGTCGGCGCGGCTGCCGGTGCCCCGGCGGCCGGCGTGTCCGCGCGTGCGGGTCGGCTGGCGGCACGGCGGCTGATCCGGCTGCAACGCGCGGCGATCCGTGCTGTCGTCGGGTCATGCGTCGCATGGCCGCGCTCCTCCTCGCCGTCGTCGCGGGCTGCGGCGGATCGCGGCACCCGTCGACGGAACCGGCGGCCGCGCGCGCGCCGGCCTGCCCGGACCTCGCCGCCCACCTGCTCGACCTCGCGCAG
>DASZXE010000204.1:0-3213 GCA_035546475.1 Kofleriaceae bacterium | reverse complement strand
TCCAGTGGCTGATGCCGCACCCGAAGAAGGCGGCGACGTCGGACCAGACGACGACGGGCCAGCCGACGCAGGTGCCGTCGCAGGCGAGCCCGGTCGGCCAGGCGCAGCCCGACGCGGAGCAGCCGGCCGCGCCCGGCTCGCCGGCGCCCGGTTCGCCGGCGCCCGGCTCGCCGGTGGCGCCGACGCCGCCGACCCTCGCGGTGCCTCCGGCGACGCCGCCCGCCGCCGAGCAGACCGTCACGCTGAAGAGCAAGGCGGTCGATGTCACCTTCTCGAACCTCGGCGGCGTGGTGACCGAGTGGCGGCGTCGCTACGACCCGTTCAAGGGTCGCGACATGGACGAGGACGAGTTCCTCGCCGACCGCCCGGGCATGGGCCTGGTCTCCACCAACTTCCTCGCGTCGACGCACGTCATCCCGCTGGCGGCGCCGTGGACCTTGACCAAGCAGACGGACTCGTCGGTCGAGTACACGTACCGCGACGATGTCCTCGAGATCGTCAAGTCGTACACGCTCCACCCCGACGACTACCTGCTGTCGATCCACATCGACGTGCGGGCGGTCACCGGCGAGGTCAAGCAGCAGCTCGCGGTGTCGGTCTTCTCGACGGGGGACGGCGTGCGCGCGCCGCTGTGGCGTGCGGCCTGCCACCTGAACGGCACCGCCGCGTCGGTGACGGCCGGCTACCTCGTCGGGCATCGGCTGCTGCCGGACGCCGGCCGCGTGAAGTTCGTCGGCCTCGCCCGCAAGTACGACCTGATCGCGCTGTCGCCGCGCGAGGGCGGCACGGTGCCGATGAACTGCTTCCGCTCGCCGATCGAGGGCGTCCCCGGCGGCTCGCAGGTCGACCTCGTCTACCCGGAGTCGCGCTTCTCCGCCGCCGACAAGGGCAGCATCAGCCGCGACCTCGTCCTCTACGTCGGGCCGAAGTACTTCGACCGGCTCGAGGGCGCCGACAAGATCGCGGGCTGGACGACCGGCTTCAAGGACGTCATCAGCCTCGGCTGGTTCTCCTTCATCGCGCGGCCGATGCTGTGGCTCCTGCACGTCCTCTACAACCTGATCGGCAACTGGGGCCTCGCGATCATCGTCCTCACCATCCTGGTCAAGCTGGCGACGCTCTACTGGACGACCAAGTCCATGCGGTCCATGAAGGCGATGGCCGCGCTCAAGCCGGAGATGGAGGCGATCCAGAAGGCGTATCCGGACGATCGCCAGAAGCAGCAGCAGGCGCAGATGGAGCTGTTCAAGCAGCACGGCGTCAGCCCGCTCGCCGGCTGCCTGCCGATGCTCCTGCAGATGCCGATCTGGATCGCGCTCTACCGCATGCTGTCGAAGGCGGGCGAGCTGCACCAGGCGACGTTCATCCCCGGCTGGCTCGACGACCTGACGCTGCCGGACCCTTATCACATCCTGCCGCTGACGCTGATGGCGATGATGTTCCTGCAGTCGAAGCTGCAGCCGCAGACCGGCGACTCGTCGCAGCAGAAGATCCTGATGTACGGCATGCCGCTCATGTTCGGCGGCATGTCGCTGTTCTTCCCGGCCGGCCTGACCGTCTACATCTTCACCAACACGACGCTCGGCATCTTCCACTCGCTCTACATGAACCGCACCACGCCGGCGAAGCTGGCGGCGCAGAAGGCGGCCGCGCAGGCCCGCATCGCGGCGGCGGCGCGGGTCGAGAAGGAGGCGCGGGTGCCGGCCGAGGTGAAGCGCGCGAAGCCGGTGGTCGCCGAGGTGTCCGACGACGACGGTGACGACGGCGACGACGACAGCGGGCGCCGCAACGACAACAGCAAGGGCAACGGGGCCGGTGGCAACCGGCGGCGGGGACAGCGGCGCGGCAAGCGCCGCGGATGATTCCAGAAGAGGTGGAAGCCGTGAACGACAACGAGACCAGCGCCAACGACGTCGCCGAGCGGGCGACCGACTTCCTCATGGGCGTGCTCGAGCGGATGGGCATCGCCGCCGACATCGACGTCAACGAGGGTGAGGACAAGATCGTCCTCGAGATCCAGACCGCCGATCCCGAGCAGGTGATCGGGCGCAAGGGCCAGGTGGTCGATGCGCTCCAGCACCTGGTGAGCAAGGTCGTGTACCGCGAGCGCGCGGGCGAGAAGGGCAAGCCGATCATCGTCGACGCCGGTGGCTACCGCGCGAAGCACGTCGAGCGGCTGCAGGGCCTGGCGCAGCGCATGGGCGAGAAGGCTCTCGCGACCCAGCGCATCGTCGAGCTCGCGCCGATGTCGGCGCACGACCGCCGCATCGTGCACATGGCGATCGCCGAGATCGCCGGGCTGAGCAGCCGCTCCGAGGGCGAGGGCGACGACCGCCACGTGCTGGTGGTGCCCGACGCCGCGGCGGCGGCCGGCGCGCCGTGACCGGCCGCGGCTGACGCGAGGCTGGCAGCGTGGCCGCGCGCGACACCATCGCAGCGATCGCGACGGCGACCGGCGCGGGTGGCATCGGGGTCGTGCGCGTGAGCGGGCCGGCGGCGCTGGCGATCGGCGCTCGGGTGACCGGCGTCGCGGCGGAGGCGCTCGTCGACCGGCTCGCCCGGCGGGTGGTCGTGCGCTCGGCCGCGGGGGCGCGGCTCGACGACGGGCTCGCGCTCGCGATGCGCGGGCCGCGGTCGTTCACCGGCGAGGACGTGGTCGAGTTGCACGTGCACGGCGGCGCGGTCAACCTGGCGCAGGTGCTGGCGGCTGTCGTGGCGGCTGGTGCGCGAGTCGCCGAGCCCGGGGAGTTCACGCGGCGCGCGCTCGAGGCGGGCAAGATCGACGTCGTGCGCGCGGAAGCGATGCTGGCGGTCGTGCAGGCGCCGAGCGCGCGGGCGTGGGCGCTCGCGCAGCGAAACCTGGGCGGCGAGCTGTCGGCGGAGGTGGCGCGGTTGCGCGCGTCGGCTACCGCGCTGCTCGCCGAGGTCGAGGCCGGGCTCGATTTCCCCGAGGAGGATCTGGCGCCGGCGGCGATGGCCGCGGTGGCGGGGCAGGCGGCGGCGCTCGCGTCGGCGTGCCAGCGGCTGGCGGCGAGCTTCGGGGTCGGCCGCGCGCTCGAGCGCGGGCTCGTCGTGGCCCTGGTCGGCGCGGTCAACGCCGGCAAGTCGTCGCTCGTCAACGCGCTGGTCGGCGCCGAGCGCGTGCTGGTGTCGGCGGAGCCGGGCACGACGCGCGACTTCGTCGAGGTGCGGGTCGAGTGGGACGGCGTCGCG
>DASZXE010000203.1:0-13270 GCA_035546475.1 Kofleriaceae bacterium | reverse complement strand
CCGTCCAGGCCAGGGCGCCTAGTAGGACGCCCCCTTAATAAGAGGCTCGCCCGCCATCCGCCTGGATGGTGGCCCCCGTGATCATCCGCGATTCGTCCGAGATCAGGAACAGGTTGATGTAGGCGACGTCGATCGGGTCGCCGCGGAAGAACGGGTATTTCGGCGGCTCCACCGCGGCGGCCGGCGCGGTCCCGGCGGCGCGCGCGGCGGGCACCAGCGTCTCCTCGCCGACCTCGCCGGGCGCCGCGAGCGCCGTGTCGGCGACGACGTCGACGTGCGTCGTCTCCGGGTCCGTCGCGGTCGCGTTCAGGCGCTGGTCAGCGGACATCGCACGCCCTCGCGGCCAGCGTATCGCGGATCGCGCCGCGTCGCGCCGTCGGCCGGCGGACATCGCGCGCGTTGCGGGCTATGGTGGAGCAGGCAGCCCCATTCAACGAGCGTCCGCGGCGCTCGACGGTGTTGCCAGAAAGCGAACCATGGCCACGGTCGAGATCAACCTCGAGAACTTCCAGGACACGATCGAGAAGCCCGGCATCGTGCTGCTCGACTTCTGGGCCGACTGGTGCGGCCCCTGCAAGATGTTCGCGCCGGTCTTCGAGAAGGCGTCGGACAAGCACGCCGACGTCACGTTCGGGAAGGTCGACACCGAGGCGCAGCAGGAGCTGGCCGAGGCCGCCGGCATCTCGGCGATCCCGACGCTGATGCTGTTCCGCGACGGCGTGCTGCTGTTCCGCGAGTCGGGCGCGCTGCCGGCCGCCGCGCTCGATCAGGTGATCGACAAGGCGAAGAGCCTCGACATGGAGCAGGTCAAGGCCGAGATCGCCGCGCACGAGCACGAGCACGGCCCCGACTGCGACCACGATCATGATCACGACCACGGCCATGATCACGACCACGATCATGCCCATGGTCACGATCACGACCACGCCGGGCACGACCACGCCGGCCACGACCACGCCGACCACGACCACGACCACAAGCACTGATCCGCGCACCGGGCCCGCGCGGCGCCGCGACCCGCGCGCTGCCGGTGCGCCGGTGTGGGAGCCGGCGGAACCGGCCGCCCGACGCTGACGGGCGACGCGCGGTCGCGGTACCATGGCCTCTGCCCGAGGGGGACCATGGCTCAGACCGAATTCGAAGCCGCCGCCGCCAACGTCAAGACCGCCCCCCAGTCGATGTCGGCCTGGGACGAGGCCGAGGAGCTGGCCCGCTCCGCCGAGAAGCCCGACGACATGATCGCGCTCTACCGCGACGTGTTGCAGAAGGGCCTCGAGCCGCAGGTCGTCGAGATGATCGGCGAGCGCGCCGCCGCGTTCTGCGACGAGTGGTTCGGCGACGAGCCCAAGGTGGCCGAGGGGATCCTCGGCCGCGTGCTCGACCTCGCGCCGCAGTCGGAGCTCGCGCTCCAGCGGCTGAGCGTCCTCTACACGCAGACCGAGCGGTGGAACGACCTGCTGCGCCTCTACGACCGCGCGCTGATCGCGGTCAAGGACCCGCAGCGGCGCATCAAGCTGCTGCGCGAGGCGGCGCAGCTCGCCAAGGACGTCGCCAACCAGCCGGAGAAGGCGATCGGCTACCAGCAGCGGCTCCTGCCGCTCACCCCCGACGACGCCCAGCTCCAGACGTCGCTCGAGCGCCTGCTCGAGCGCCACGAGCGGTGGGCCGACCTGATCGCCCTGTGGGAAGGGCGGCTCGATCGCCTGAGCAAGGCCGAGCGCGAGAAGAGCCGGGCGCGCATCGCCGCGGTGCAGCTCGACAACCTGAAGGACTCCGCGCGCGCGCTGGCGACCGTGCGCGTGATGCTGGCCGGCGCCGAGGACGACCGCGAGGCGACCGGGCTGCTCGAGCGGATCATCGAGGCGCCGCACACGCAGAAGAAGGAGCGCGAGGGCGCCCTCGATCTGCTGCGCACCCACTACGACGCCACCAGCCGGCCGCGCGAGGTCATCCGCGTGCTCGAGCGGGTGATCGAGCTCGATCCGTCGTCGAGCCGCGCGCTGCGCGAGGAGGCGGGTGCCCGCCTGTCGGAGCTCGACGACGACGGCGCCGCGATGGACCATTACGCGGCCCTGCTCGCGCTGACGCCCGACTCGTCGGTGACGCAGGAGAAGCTGCGCCAGCTCGCGCAGCGGTCGAACCACTACGCGCGCTACGCCGACGGCGTGGCGGCGGCGGCGGCGCACGCCGAGACGCCCGGCCGCAAGGTCGAGCTGCTCGCCGAGGCGGCGCGCACGCGGCTCGATCTGCTCGACGACGCCGCCGGCGCGATCGAGCTGTACCAGCAGGCGCTCACGCTCGAGGGCGCGGGCGCCAAGGAGCAGCTCCAGGTCTGCCGGCGGCTGTCGGAGCTCTACTCGCGGGTCGACCGGCCGCGCGAGCGCTTCGAGATCCTGACCCGGCTCGCCGAGCTCGAGCCGTCGGCGGCGACGCGCAAGCAGGTGATCGGCGACGCGGCGCGGCTGGCCGAGAGCCTCGGCGAGCCCGACCGCGCGCTGGCCCTGTGGAAGCAGCGGATCGACGGCGATCCGAACGACCTGGCGGCGCTCGACTCGGTGATCACCCTGCTCGAGAGCGTGGAGCGGTGGCCGGCGCTCATCGACGCGCTCGAGCTGCGCGCCGGCAAGAACGTGTCGCCCGCCCAGCAGCGGACCGATCTGACGCGCGTCGCGGTCATCGCGCGCGAGCACCTGCACGACGGCGAGCGCGCGATCGCGGCGTGGCAGCGAGTGACGCAGAAGTTCGGCGACGACGCCGAGACGGTCGGCGCGCTGTCGGAGCTGCTCGCCGCGGCGGGTCGCTGGCGCGAGCTGGCGGATCTCCTCGAGCGCACGAGCGCCCGCGACGTCGAGCGGACGACCGCGCGGCTCAACCGCCTCGGCGACGCGCTCGGCGCGCACCTGCAGGAGCCCGGCCGCGCGCTCGCTGCCTACCGCGCGGCGCTCGCGATCGAGCCGACCAACGCCGCCGCGCGCGCCGGCCTCGAGGCCTTGCTCGCCGAGCCGGCGCAGCGGATGGCCGCCGCCGACGCGCTGGCCGCCAGCTACCGCGAGCAGCAGGACTGGGCCGGCTTCCTGCGGCTGGTGCCGGCGCGGCTCGCCGACGCCGCCGACGATCGCGCGCGGCTCGCGATCCTGCGCGAGGCGGCGCACATCGCGATCGGCAGCACCAACGATCCGCAGGCGGCGCTCGGCTACCTGGCGCAGGCGCTGCCGCTGGCGCCGCGCGACGGCATCATGCTCGGCCAGCTCCTCGATCTCGCCGATCGCACCGGCGGCCACGCGGTCGCCGACCGCGCGCTGGCGACCGCGATCACGGCGCTCGCCGGCGACGCGCACGAGGCCGCGCGCCTGCGCATCCAGCGGGCCGGCCTGCTCGAGCGCCACCTCGGCGACGAGGCGAGCGCGCTGTCGGAGCTGGTGACGGTGCTGCAGGTCGACGCCGGCAACCACGCGGCGGTGACCGGCGTCGCGCGGCTTGCCCCGCGTCACGGCCAGTGGCCGATCGCGGCGAACGCGATCCTCGCCCACGCGGCGGCGAAGGAGCGCCTCGACGAGGGCCTGCTCACCGCGCTCGAGAAGGCGGCGGTCGAGGCAGGCGGCGACGCGATGGACGCGCTCGCCACCGGCGTCGACAAGGCGGCCAGCGCGATCACGCTGCCGCCGGCGGTGGCGGCGGCGGTCTGGGCGCGGCTCGCCGGCTGGCACCGCGACTACCGCAAGGATCCGCAGGCCGCGATCACGGCCTACACGCGCGCGCTGGCGGCCGGCGGCGATCGCGCGGAGATGCTGCGCGCGGTGCTCATGCTGGCGCGGCCCGAGGGCCCGACGGCGCGGCTGCTCGACTTCCTGCGCCGCCTCTCCGACGCCGACCCGCGCGACCTCGACGTCCTCGTCGAGGCGGCCGACACCGCGTCGAACCTCGGCGACCGCGAGGGGGCGCTCGCCATCCTCGGCCAGGTACTCGGCCGGGCGACCGCCGCGTGGCGCGGGAGCGCGCCGATCCGCTCGACGCGCGCGCCCGAGGCGGTGGCGCGCTGGGCGGTCGAGGGCCTGGTCGAGCTGCACCGCGGCGCCCACCGCGTGCGCGCCGCCGTCGACCTGCTGGTCGAGAGCGCGCGGCTGCCGTTCACCGCCACCGTGCGCCGCGAGCTGCGGCTGCGGGCGGCGCAGCTCGCGGGCGGCGAGCTGAACGATCGCGCCGCCGCGATCGACGTCTACCGCGGGCTCCTCGCCGACGACCCGGCCGATCTCGAGGTGATCGAGCGGCTGAGCAAGCTCCTCGAGGAGGAGGGCCGCACCGCCGAGCTGCTCGGTCTGCGCCAGCTCCAGCTCGAGCTCGAGCACGATCCGCAGCGGCGGCTCGCGCTGCGCCTCGAGGTCGCGCGGCTGGTCGGCGTCGTCGAGGAGAAGGGCGGCCGGCTCGAGGCCTTGCAGGCGAACCTCGCCGATCAGCCCGGCCACGACGCGTCGATCGACGCGGTCGCCGCGTACCTCGCCGGCAAGGGCCAGCACAAGGCGCTCGCCGACCTGCTCGAGGACCAGGCCGGCAAGCTCGAGGCCGCCGGCGATCCGGCGAAGGCCGCGAGGCTGTGGGCGCGGGTCGCGACGATCGCCGAGCACGAGACCCGCGAGGTCGAGCGCGCGATCGCCGGCCACAAGCGGGTCATCAACCTGGTGCCGACCGCGGACTCGTACCGCGCGCTCGCGCGGCTGCAGCTCGGCCGCAACCAGCCGGCGCAGGCGGTGCCGTGGTTCGAGAGCCTGCTCGCGACGATGACCGGCCGCGAGCGGCTCGGCGTGGTCCACCAGCTCGCGCGCGCGCACATCGCGGCGGGCCACCCGGACCGCGCGATCTCGGCGATCGAGGCGAACCTCGACGACAAGGAGCCGGCGACCGACCTGCGCCTCCTGCTCGCCGACCTCTACCGCGAGGGCCAGCACTGGGAGCCGCTCGCCCGCCACCTGACCCGCTCGCTCGGCATGTTCGTCGAGGACGGCCGCTCGGGCGCGCTCGCCCGCGAGGCGGCGGCGATCTACACCGAGAAGCTCGACCAGCCGGCGAAGGCGATCCCGGCGCTCGAGCGCGCGCTTGCCCTGGATCCCGGCGATCGCCAGCTCCGCGCCCACCTGGCGGCCGGCCTGCGCACCGCCGGCCAGCTCGCCGAGGCGCGCGGCGTCCTTCAGGAGCTGATCGAGGGCTTCGGCCGCCGCCGCTCGCCGGAGCGCGCGGTGCTGCACGTCGAGCTCGCCAAGGTCGCGCGCGCCGAGGGCAAGCTCGACGAGGCGCTGGCCGAGATGGAGGCGGCGTCCAAGATGGACGTCAACAACGCCCGCATCCAGCGCGAGCTCGCCGAGCTGGCGCGCGAGGCGGGCCAGCTCGACATGGCGGAGCGCACCTACCGCTCGCTGCTCCTCGTCGTGCGCCGGCAGCCGCCGGGCGAGGACGAGCAGGCGGTCGGCCAGAGCGAGGTGCTCTACGAGCTGTCGGCGCTCGCGCTCGCGCGCGGCCAGCACGACCAGGCCAAGGAGCTGCTGGAGAGCGCGATCGACGCGGCGATCCAGTCGGACGTCGAGGTGCGGCGGCTGCGGCGCAGCCTGCTCGCCCACGGCGAGGCGGAGACGCTCTTGCGCGTGCTCCAGCTCCGGCTCGGCAAGAGCACCGAGGGCGTCAGCCAGGCCCGGCTGCTCGGCGACATGGCGGCGGCGCTCGACGGGCCGCTCGGCCGGCCGGCCGACGCGCTCGACGCGATGCTGCGCGCGGTGCAGGCGGCGCCCGATCGGCTGGAGATGCACGACCGCGCGCGCGAGCTGGCCAAGAAGACCGGCGAGACCAAGAAGTACGTCGACGCGGTCGAGGTCGTCGTCGAGCGGCTGCGGCGCAAGGACGATCCGCCGCTGGTGGCGGCGTTGCTGCTGCGCGCCGGCGAGGCGCTCGAGCACGACGCCGGCGACCAGCGCGGCGCGTCGGCCCTGTACCGGCGCGTCGAGATGCTGGGTGTCCGGCTGGCGGACGCTTACTCGGCGCAGGCGCGGGTGGCCGGCGCGCTCGGCGACACCGACCAGCAGGCGCGGGCGCTCGACAACATGCTGCGCCTGGCCGGCGCCGACAGCGTCGAGGCCGGCGGCCCCGCGCAGGTCGACGCGCTCTACCGGCTCGCGGAGATCTTCGTGGCGACCCCGGCGCGGCGCGCGCAGGGCATCGAGCTGATCGAGCGCGCGCTGGCGAGCGAGCCGCGGTGGGCGCAGGCCGGCCGCGTGCTGAAGTCGGCGGCGGCGGCCGATCCGACCAGCGCGAAGGTGATGCAGCTCTACGATCGGGTCGCGCGCAACAGCGGCGACGCCGAGCTGCGCCTCGACTTCCTGGAGCGGCGGTCGCAGCTCCCCGGCGTGACGACGCCGCAGGTGCGCGAGGCGGTCGAGCTGGCGCTCGACATCGGCCAGGAGGCGCGCGCGGAGGTCCTGCTCCAGCGCGCGATCGAGCAGGCCAAGTCGTCGGCCGACGGGCCGGCCGGCGCGGTGTGGGCGATGCTGGCGCTCGCCGAGCGGCGCATCGCGGCGGGCGAGCTGCTGGGCGCGCGCGATCTGGTCTACGACGCGATCGGCCACGCCGAGCCGCGCCAGATCGATCCGCTCATCCAGAAGCTGGCGAAGAAGGCGGCGGCCAGCCCCGATCACCACGGGCTGGCGGCGGACATGTACGAGCTGCTGCGCGAGCGGGCGCCCGCCGACCGCGCGGTGTGGGAGCCGCTGCTGTCGCTCTACCGCGCGATGGGCGACGGCGACCGGGTGGCGAGCCTGATCTCGCTGACCTTGCCGAACATCGTCGAGCCGGCGGAGCGCGGGGCCTTGCGCCGCGAGCACGCGGCCTACCTGGCGTCGCTCGGCCGCGCGCACGACGCCGCCGACATCCTGCGCGACGCGCTCGCCGACGATCCGGACGACGTCCAGGCGGCCGGCATGCTCGAGGCGAACCTGCGGACGCTCGACGACGCCGAGGGGCTCGCCGAGTTCCTGTGGGCGCGGTTCGACGACGCGGTTCGCCGGCGGAATGCGGCGTCGACGCTCGACGTCGCCCACCGGCTCGGCGCGCTGCTGGAGGCGCAGGGCGAGTCGGCGGCCAAGGTCTACCGGGCCGCGCTCGAGGTCGCGCCGGACGACCGCGACCTCCTGCGCCGCGTGATCTCGGGGCTCACGCCCGAGGACGATCCGGCGGCGGCGGCGGTGCTGATGGAGCGGCTGCTCGCGGTCGAGAGCCCCGAGCACGTGCCCGCGCTCGCCAGCCACCTGGCGTCGGCGTACGAGCAGGCCCACGACTGGGACGGCGTCCAGCGCACGCTCGAGCTCGCGCACCGGTCGGCGCCCGACGACGAGGCGATCCACCGCCGGCTCGAGCAGTTCTACCGCGACCGCCACCTGTGGCGGCCGCTGGCGGAGCTGATGATCGCCGACGCCGCGCGGACCGAGGAGCACGCGGTCGCGGTGGTGCGCCTGCGCGACGCGGCGACGGTGTTCACCGGCCAGCTCGGCTCGCCGCACGAGGCGGCGCGCGCGCTGCGGCTCGCGCGCGAGCGGCGGCCCGACTCGCCGGCGCTGGTCGCCGAGCTGGCGGCGGCGCTCATCCACGGCGGCGACACGCCGGGGGCGATCGGCGCGATCGGCGAGGCGATCGACGGCGCGGAGCCGGCGGTCGCGGATCGCGGGCGGCTCGAGCTGCTGATGCAGCGCGCGCAGTTGCGGGCGACGATCGGCGACGACGACGGCGCGGTCGTCGACCTCGACGCGGCGTACCAGCTCGATCCGGGGCGCAGCTCGCCGGCGCTGGCCGACGCGCTCGACCGCGTGCGCACCCGCGCGCTCGGCGAGGGCGACTTCGAGCGCGAGCGGACGGCGACCCTGCGGCTGTCGACGCTCTTGACCGAGCTGGGCGAGCCGGAGCGGGCGCGCGACCTGCTCGTCGCGTGGATCGAGCGGGCGCCGACCGATCCGGATCCGCTCTACCTGCTGCGCGACATGGACGCGGCGATCGAGCACTGGGACGGCGTCATCGCGGCGTGTACGCGGCTGGCGTACGTCGTCGAGGGCGAGCCGCAGGTGCAGGCGGCGCTCGACATCGCGTCGGCGTCGGCGCAGGCCGGACGGCCGGGCGACGCGATCCCGATCCTCGAGATGGTGCACCAGGCGCAGCCGGACGCGACCGCGCTGCGCGACAAGCTGCGCGAGCTGTACGCGCAGGCGGGGGCGCACCGCGAGCTGGCGGCGATCCTGATCGCGGACGCCGAGCACGCGGCCGACGTGCCGACGCGGTTCGATCTGTACCGGCGGGCGGCGGAGCTGCTGCTCTACTCCGCCGGCGATCCGGGGGCGGCGGCCGAGCCGGCCGGGAAGGCCGCGGCGCTGATGCCCGAGGACCACGCGGCGGCGATGCTCTACGTCGACGTGCTGATCGCGTCGGGGCAGACCGAGGCGGCCGCGAGCGTGCTCGACGCGGCGATCGCGGCGCAGAAGAAGCGGTCGCCGGAGCTGGCGACGATGCAGCAGCGGATGGGCCGCGTGCAGGGGATGCTCGGCGACCGGGACGGGCACCTCAACTGGCTGAAGAAGGCGTTCGACGTCGACCGCAAGAGCGGCGAGATCGCGGCGGAGCTGGCGCAGCTCGCGACCGAGATCGGCGACTACGAGCTGGCGCTCAAGCCGCTGCGGGCGATCTCGCTGATGGAGAACCCGCAGCCGGTGACGCGGCCGATGGCGCTCCTGTGGGAGGCGAAGATCGAGCACGCGCGGGGCAACCGCGCGAAGGCCGAGCTGTGGGCGAAGAAGGCCCTGCGCGAGGACCCGGAGTTCCAGGACGCGCAGGCGTTCCTCGACGAGCTGGGGGCCTGACGAGGGCTGGAGGCGCGCCGGCGATGGGAGCTGCAGTCAGGTTCGAGCACGACGGCGCGATCGGGACGATCACGCTCGACCGGCCCGACAACCGCAACAGCATGACCGCCGAGCTGCTCGATGCGTTCGGCGTCGCGCTGGCGGAGGCGCGGGCGGTGGCGACGCTGCGTTGCCTGGTGATCACCGGCACCGGCGCCTGCTTCTCGGCGGGCGCCGACTTCAAGGCGATCCTGCAGCGCGAGGAGGCGGGCGGGCGGCCGCTCGCGCCGCACGAGCGGAGCCTCGCGATGTACGCGCCGTTCCTCGCGGTGCTCGACGTCGAGGTGCCGGTGATCGGCGCGCTCAATGGCCACGCGGTCGGCGGCGGCTTCGGGCTCGCGCTCTGCTGCGACCTGCGGATCGGGGCGAGCGAGGCGCGCTACGGGGCCAACTTCGCGCGGCTCGGGTTGCACCCGGGGATGGCGATCTCGTACCTGCTGCCGCGGCTGGTCGGCGCGGCGCGGGCGGCGGAGCTGCTGTTCACCGGCCGGCTCGTCGACGGTGACGAGGCGGCGCGCATGGGCCTGCTCAACGATTGCGTGGCGGCGGCCGACGTGGCGGCGCGGGCGCGGGCGACCGCGGAGCTGGTCGCCGCCAACGCGCCGGGGCCGCTGCGGACGATCAAGCGGACGCTCTCGCAGGGGCTCGCGGCGGCGGCGCGCGAGGCGGCGTTCACCGAGGCGCTCGCGCAGTCGGAGTCGCTGGCGACCGCGGACGCCGCGGAAGGGATCGCGGCCTTGCTCGCGAAGCGCCCGCCGGTCTTCACCGGCCGCTGACCGCCGGCCGGGTACCAACCGTCCGCGCGAGAGGGAGGTCTCTCGCGGCGCGGCCGCCGGTCTTCACCGGCCGCTGACCGCCGGCCGGGTACCAACCGTCCGCGCGAGAGGGCGGTCCCCGGCGGCCCTCGCGCCCCCGCGGCCTCTGGGCCTTCTGCGGGGAGGGGTTGGGTATGGAGCCCGATCTTCTTTGGTTCTCACAGGGTCGGCCAGAACGACGATCGCGATCGATCGCCGCGCGCGAAGTCGATCCCTTGCGTCGTGGCGTCAGCGTCGAAGACGCATTCTGGCCAACGCTGTCAGGCGTCGATCGGGATCGGGACACCGCGCGAGCGGGCGCGGATCGCGTCGATGACGGTGAGCAGCGTGTCGAGCGGCACCGGCTTGTCGAGCACGTGGCCGCCCGCCTCGTGGACCCGCTCGCGGATCGTGTCCTGCAGGATCCCGGCGGTCATCAGCACCATGCGCGACGCCATCTCGGGGCGGCGCGTGCTGACCGCCTCGAGCACCGCCATGCCGTCGGCGCCCGGCATCATCAGGTCGCAGAGGATGACGTCGTACTCCTGCTCGAGGATCGCCTCCATCGCGGCGGTGCCGTCGTTCAGGACCGTCACCTCGTGGCTGCGGCGGAGCTGCCGGCGCATCGCGCTCGTCAGCGCGACCTCGTCGTCGATGATCAGCACCCGCGCGCGCGGCGGCGCCGCCGGCGCGACCGCCAGCACCTCGACCGGCGCCGCCTGCTCCTCGGCCGGGAACACGACCGTGAACTGGCTGCCGTGGCCGGGCTCGCTCTCGACCGACACCCGGCCGCCGAACCGCTCGACGATGTCGCGCACGATGACGAGGCCGAGGCCGGCGCCCTCGCCGCGCGGCTTCGTCGTGTAGAACGGCTCGAAGATGCGCGCCTGCAGGTGGCCGGGGATGCCGACGCCGGTGTCCGACACCGACAGCTCGATGCGGCCCGGGCTGGTCGCCAGCTTGAGCCGGATCTCGTGGCTCGCGTGGCCGCTCGCCGCCAGCGGCAGCGAGTCGTAGGCGTTGACCAGCAGGTTGATGACGACCTGGCCGAGCTTGCGCGCGTCGGCCGTGAGCGGCGCGGTCTGCGCCAGGTCGATGCGCAGGCGCGCGCGCTGGCGGAGCTGGTTGCCGACCAGGTCGACGGCGTCGCGGCAGACCGACGCCAGATCGATGCGCTCGATCTCGTCGGGATCGCTGCGCGCGTAGGCGCGGAGCGCGTGGACGATGCCGACGATCCGCTCGACGCCGCGCACGTTGTCGCCGAGCATCTCGTCCATCTCGTCGATCAGCGCGCGCTCGTCGGCGGTGAGCGCCGGGTGGCGCTCGCGCAGCACGCCGAGGTGGTCGCGGCAGGTCTTCAGGTTCATCAGCACGTACGAGGCCGGGTTGTTCACCTCGTGCGCGACCCCGGCGGCGAGCGTGCCGATCGCCGCCAGCCGGTCGGCGTGCTCGAGGCGGCGGCGCAGCTCGTGGGCCCGGCTGCGCGACACCGCCGACTCGACCGCGCCGCGCAGCAGGCTCGGGCCGAGCTGCGACAGGCAGAGGTACTCGTCGGCGCCCGCCTCGATCCAGCGGTCGGCGGTCGCCAGATCGTCGACGAGATCGACGACCAGGGCCGGCGTCGGCGGCGTGGTCTCGCGCAGGATGCCGAGCGCGTCCTTGCCGGAGGTGCCGAGGCTCGGCAGGTCGACGACCGCGACGTGGTGGTGGCGCGCGTCGAGCTCGTGCGCCGCCTGCGCGAGCTCGATCACCGTCACCGAGTAGCCGACGATCGCGGCGGTGTGGGTGATGCGGCCGCCGTCGCCCTGGCTGATCACCAGCACGCGGACCGACTGCGCGTTGCCGTGGCGCGCGCGATCGATCGCGGTGAGGCCGCTGGTCATCCCGTGGTTGACGGGTTCGGGTACCGCGTCGGTCGCCACCGAGGACTCCTTCACGGCTGCCGGTCAGAGCGCATGTGTCGTCGACGTTACCGCCGCGCGCAGCGGTGTGCCATCACCCTGGATGGCCGAACGGCGCGCGCGCGGCGACCGCCCGCGACCACACCTGAGCGGCGACCTGCATGGATTCGTGGCACGCTCACCGACGATGTCACCCGATGTGACCACATCGTATGCGGCGCACGTCGCCTCGCTCGAGGTCGCCTACGCCCAGGTCATGGCCGAGCACCGGCTCGACGCGATCGTCGTCGTCGCCGGGCGCGCGTCGATCAAGAACCGCTTCGACGATCAGTGGTGGCCGCTCGCCGTCACGCCCACCTTTGCCCACTGGCTGCCGCTGCGTGAGGCCGACTCCGCGCTGGTGATCGCCCCTGGGGTGCGTCCGAAGATCGTGCGGGTCCACCACCAGGACTACTGGGACAGCCCGCCCCGGCCGGAGAGCGATCACTTCTGGCCGTCGTTCGAGGTGGTCGAGGTCGCCGACGTGAACGCCATCCCGACCGAGCTGCCGCACGGGCGCGTCGCCGTGCTCGCGAGCGACGAGCTGCCGTTCGCGGCGCCCGGCCCGGTCAACCCGCCGTGGCTGGTGACCGCGGTGGAGCGGCTCCGCACCCGCAAGAGCCCGTACGAGCTGGCGTGCCTGGCCGAGGCGACGCGGCGGGCGGTGCGCGGCCACCGCGCCGCGCTCGCGCGCTTCGAGGCCGAGGGCGGCTCGGAGCTCGCGCTCCACCTCGACTACCTGTCGGCGACCGAGCAGGACGACGGCGACACGCCGTACAAGAACATCTTCGCGCGCGGCCGCCACGCCGCCGTGCTCCACCACGTCGTCTACGACAAGGCGGCGCCGGCCGCCGACGCCGACTCGCTGCTCGTCGACGCCGGCGCGGCGTGCCTCGGCTACGCGAGCGACATCACCCGCACGCACGCGCGCGGCGCCGGCGACGACGTCGACGCGTTCCGCGCGCTCGTCGCGGCGGTCGAGCAGCTCCAGCAGCAGGTCTGCCGCGAGATCCGGCCCGGCCTCGCGTACGAGGCGCTCCACGATCGCAGCCACGAGCTGCTCGCCGAGGCGCTGGTCGGGCTCGGCCTCGGCCGCGGCAGCGCCGCCGAGCTGGTCGCCCGCGGCGTGACGCGCGCCTTGTTCCCGCACGGCCTCGGCCACTCGCTCGGCCTGCAGGTACACGACGTCGGCATGAAGCCGCACGCGCCGCGCCCCGACAACCGCTACCTGCGCAACACGAGCGTGATCGAGGTCGGCCAGGTCTTCACGATCGAGCCGGGCTGCTACTTCATCGATCAGCTCCTGGCGCCGCTGCGCGCCGACGATCGGGCGGGGCTCCTCGACTGGAAGCTCGTCGAGCGGATCGCCCGGTTCGGCGGCGTCCGGATCGAGGACGACGTCGTCGTCGGCGAGACGGGCATCCGCAACCTGACGCGCGAGGCGTGGGCGGCCGCATGAGCGGCGGGCCGGCCCGTCGGCGCCCGGGCACGTCGAGGACGATCCTCGCGGCGGCGCTCGTGGCCACCGGCGCGGGCACGGGCGCGTGCGGACGCTCGTCGCACGGCAGGCCGTCCGCCGCCGACGACGGCGGCGCGCGCGGTGGCGCGGCGGCGC
>DASZXE010000202.1:0-2452 GCA_035546475.1 Kofleriaceae bacterium | reverse complement strand
GTCGGCCGTCACCGCCGCGCCGCCGGCCGTCGCCGACCTCCCGCCGCCTCCGGCTTCGCCCTCCGCCGCGCCGCCCGCCTCCGAGTTCGACGACGAGCCCACCCAGCCGCCGGCCCCCGGCGCCGAGCCGCCCGAGCGCCTCCACGCCGCGCTCACCGCCCGCCTGCGCGCCGACGAGCCGGTCGCCAGCGACGCCGTCGAGACCGGCACCTTCGCCGGCGGCTTCCAGGGCACCCTCGCCGAGCTCGCCCCCGACGGCGCCGCGCTCGACGGCCCGCTCGGCGTCTTCTCGATGCTGCCGCCCGACGCCGCCAACGAGCTCGCGCGCCGCGCGATCGTCAAGCCGTTCGACGGCGGCGAGGTCGTCGTCCGCGAGGGCGACACCGGCGACGCCTGCTACGTCATCGCCCGCGGCGAGGTCGTGGTCACCCGCCGCGGCGCCGACGGCGAGCCGCCCGTCGAGCTGGCCCGCCTCGGCGAGGGCGCGCTGTTCGGCGAGTTCGCCATCCTCGCCGACCGCCGCCGCCACGCGACCGTCACCGCGCTCGGCGACGCCGAGATCTACGTCATCCCGCGGCTGCTGCTGCGCGAGCTGGCGGCGATCTACCCCGACGTCGGCCCCGCGCTCGATCGCTTCTACCGCGAGCGCCTGCTCGCCAACCTCATCCACACCTCGCCGCTGTTCGCCCGGCTCGCCGTCGATCAGCGGGCCGGGCTGCTCTCCGCCTTCGAGCCGATGCGCGTCGAGTCCGGCCACGCCATCGTCCGCCAGGGCGAGCGCGCCGGCGGCCTCTTCCTGATCGTGCTCGGCGCCGTCGAGGTCGTCGCCCGCACCGACGATCGCCGCGCGGTCGTGCTCGCCACGCTCGGCGAGGGCGCGTACGTCGGCGAGATCTCGCTGCTGAGCGGCGAGGTCGCGACCGCCAGCGTGATCGCGTGCGGCCCGGTCGAGCTCGCGGCGCTGCCGGCGTCGTCGTTCTACCGCGTCGTCGCCGAGTACCCGGAGCTGTGGGCGGCGATGCGCGACGAGGCGAGCGCCCGCCGGCTGCGCACCGCCGGCATCCTCGCCGGCCGTACCGGCGTCGTCTAGCCGCGGGCCCGCGTAGTACATTCGCCCCATGTCGACGACGAGGGGCACGGCCCGGTGATCCGCTGGCTCGGCATCGCGGCCAAGGCCACCGTGGTCCTCGCCTTCCTCGGGCTGGGCATCGTGGTCGGCCTGTTCCTGGTCGCCAACGCCCACTGGATCGCCGTCGACGTGCCGCCGTGGCTCGAGGGCCTGACGTCGCAGCCGCGCCTCGAGATCTGGCTGCCCGCGCTGATCGCCGGCTGGCTCGCGGCGACGCTCGCGCTCGGCGCGCTGATCGTCTGGAGCATGTACTACCTGTGGCGGCGCCGGCAGTACGAGGCGCTGATCGCGCGGCTCGAGCGCGAGCTGGTGCGCCTGCGCAACCTGCCGTTCGTCGAGCCGTCGCCGCTCGAGGACCTGCCGGAGACGCCCGACGCCGGCGCGGCGAAGGTGCTGGTCGCGATCGACGCCGCGATCGACGCCGACCCGGCGGCCGACGACGGCGAGGGCGGGCCGGGCTGATGGGCGCCGCGCTGGTCGTCCTGCTCGTCGCGCTCGGCGCGCTGGCGGCCGGCGTGCTGATCGGCCGCTACTACGTGCCCGACGATCGCATGCTGCGGCGCGCGGCCCGCCACGGCCGCGCGTACCTGCGCGCGCTCTCGCACCAGATCGCGCGCGACCACGACACCGTGATCGCGGAGCTCCGCCGGGTCGTCGACGACAACGTCGAGGACAGCGAGCCGTACTTCGCGCTCGGCGCGCTGTTCCGCAGCAAGGGCGAGCACGAGCGCGCGATCCGCGTGCACCAGGCGCTCGCCGTGCGCGAGGCGGCGTCGAGCAAGCTGCGCCTGCGCGCGCTCTACGAGCTCGGCCTCGACTTCCGCGCCGCCGGCATGCCGCGCCGCGCCGGCAAGGCGCTCGAGGAGGTGCTGGTCGCCGAGCCGCGCCACGAGGGGGCGCTGCGCGCGCTGTGCGGACTGTACGAGGAGCAGGGCCGGTTCGCCGAGGCGGCGGCGGCGTGGGAGCGGCTCGGCCGGCTCGAGGGCGAGCCGTTGCCGAAGCGCCACCACGAGCTCTTGTGCGCGGCGGCGCAGCGGGCGATCGCCGACGGCGAGCTCGACAGCGCGCGCCGGCTGCTCAAGGACGCGCGCGGGCGGGGAGGGGAGAGCGCGCACTTCCTCGTCGCCGCGAGCGAGCTGGCGGCGGCGCGCGGCGACGTCAAGGCGGCGCGCGCGCGGCTCGTGCAGGCGCTGACGGTCGCGCCCGAGCTGGTGACGTACCTGGCGCCGGCCCTGGCCGCGACCGGCCGCGAGCGAGCCGACGGCGGCGCCGGGACCGCCAGCGTGATCGTGAAGGGCCAGCTCGCCGCCGGCGACGCGGGCG